>NZ_OBDX01000012.1:0-184950 GCF_900215185.1 Pseudomonas sp. LAMO17WK12:I10
GCGGTAATCGCGGGCGGGCGTCCGATTCTAGGCATGACTTCGAGGCTGTCCAGGCAGAAGAAATGGTAACTTTAGTTTATTTTGTCTACACCTTCCTAGGCTCTGTACGAAATTCTTTGAAACCTCATTGCAGCCCTTCAAGCACCACCATCCAGTAGAGTCCGCGTCCATCAAAGGCAGGAGCCCACGATGGTCAAACGGTACGAACTTTCCGACGCAGCCTGGGATTTGGTTGCAGATATCTTCAGTGAAACCCGCCGCAACGGACGCCCACGGGCAGATGACCGGCTGATGCTCAACGGCGTGCTATGGGGGCTCTGTTCAGGGGCTGCCTGGCGTGACATGCCCGAGCGCTTCGGCCCTTGGTCAACGGTGTATCAACGCTTTCGCGACTGGCGTAATCACGGGGCTTTCGACCAGATGCTCAAACGACTTCATATCCGGTTGAACGAGCAAGGCCTGATCGACTTGGAAACCTGGATGATCGACTCCACTGCCGTGCGTGCAACCCGAGCCTCATCAGGCGCCGGGAAAAAAGAGGGCCTGAAGAACCGCAAGACCATGCACTCGGGCGCAGTCGGGGCGGTCTGGCGACCAAGATTCACATGTTGTGCGATGCCAATGGCGTGCCGCTGCGCTTTCTATTATCAGGCGGGCAAGCAAGTGATATTGCTTATGCCCAACTGCTGCTGGATGAGGCTTACATCCCAAGCCTGCGCGGTCGCCCCCGTAAGCGCTGTCGCTGGCTGCTGGCCGACAAGGGCTATGACGCCGAAGTCCTGCGCCGCTACTGTGATCGTTCCCGGATGCAGCCAGTGATCCCGTTGCGCAGCATGAAGCGCAAGCCTCGGCCGGGTTTACCCAGACTGTTTGATCGCCCCAAATACCGCCAGCGCAACATCATCGAGCGCATGTTCGGATGGCTGAAGGAGAACCGCCGCATCGTTACGCGCTTCGACAAGCTCGCGAAAAGTTTTGCGGCAATGCTCTCATTGGCCTGTGCCATGCGGTGTTTGCGACAATATTTTTCGTACAGAGCCTAGTGCGCATTTTAAAGGTGTGCTTAATTCTTACTCCAAGTGCTTTATAACCGCTGGGCCAGGTCGGACAAGAATTGATGCGGGCCGTATTTTTGAATCTGATGAGGTCTGTCTAGAGAAGCATAATAGGCTCATAAATTTGCGCAACAAATACGTTGCGTATAGTGATGTTAATGAGTTTGAGTCAGTGACAATTTTAGAAGTGGAAACTTTCGAAGAGTTGGGGCTTAAACTTCAATATGAGATGACTTTTCCTTTTGATCGTCTTTATGAGCTAAAAGAGCTTATTCGACTAGTTGAGATGCATGTTATTGAGCGTCAACAATCCCATCTTGCAGCAGTTCAGGCCGAGGTTGGGAAACCTGTGCGTGTTCTAGAAGGGAGGTAGCTCCTAATCGCCTCCAGCGGCGAAAGACGAAACCAGACGCCTAGTCAGAAAAAGGGGCCTCCAGCGCCAAGTCACCAAGATACGCCAGCGAACGGAAATGTGGGGCTACAGGAGTCGTGTATTTTGATTATCTTTCGGGCAACCCAGGGAAACGAAGCCGACCTTGGGGTTGGCTGGCGCGGTAGGGGTGGACATGTCTAACCTCGGTATAGGTGTCGGGTCGCTCGGCGATCTGGATAAAACCGCTGGCGACGAACGGGCGCTAGGGGCGCCTCTGATCAAAAAGTGCGCAATTCTAGCGATGGCCGACGCACTTGACCAGCTTTATGCAGGGAAATACGACGAGTGCTGCGCTATGCTTCGCGCCGTTGCGCCCAGGTGAATTCTTATAGTCAACAGAACGTCTGTAACTATAAGTAAAAGGGCGCATGCTGCATTGGCATTCACGAGAGTCTTGCAAGCTTGGCGTTGTCTTGAATGTCATGCCTTTTATAAGAAGCCCCGATCTGGGTAGTAGGAGTGGTGGATGGGTCAGGCAAGTAGTCAGGCGGTAGGCAGCGAGCATTCCAGGGCCAGGCCCCTGGGGATGCTGGTGGCGGCAGTCGGGGTGGTTTATGGCGACATCGGGACCAGCCCGCTTTATACCTTGAAGGAGGTATTCGCGGGGCATTACGGGGTTCCGGTCAACCACGACGGTGTATTCGGCATCCTTGCATTGATCTTCTGGTCGCTGATCTGGGTGGTCTCGATCAAGTACGTGTTGTTCATCCTGCGGGCCGACAACCAGGGCGAGGGCGGCATCATGGCCTTGACCGCCCTGGCCCGGCGGGCGTCGACGCCCTATCCGAGGCTGCGGGTGGTCCTGGTCATCCTGGGCCTGATCGGTGCGGCCTTGTTCTACGGCGACAGCATGATCACCCCGGCGATTTCCGTATTGTCGGCGGTGGAGGGGCTGGAGATTGCCTTCGACGGGCTCGAGCACTGGGTCGTACCGATGGCGCTGATCGTGCTGGTGGCGCTGTTTCTGATCCAGAAACACGGTACCGATCGCATCGGCAAGCTGTTCGGACCGGTAATGGTCCTGTGGTTCGTGACCCTGGGCGGGCTGGGGATCTACGGCATCGCCCAGCATCCGGAAGTGCTGCAGGCGCTGAACCCGGTCTGGGGCGTGCGGTTTTTCATCGTGCATCCGGGCATGGGCGTGGCCATTCTCGGCGCGGTAGTGCTGGCATTGACGGGTGCCGAAGCGCTGTACGCCGACATGGGCCACTTCGGGCGCAAGCCGATCGCCCGCGCCTGGTTCGCCCTGGTGCTGCCGGCGCTGGTACTCAACTATTTCGGCCAGGGCGCCTTGCTCCTGGAGAACCCGGAAGCGGCGCGTAACCCGTTCTATCTGCTGGCACCGAGCTGGGCCCTGATCCCGCTGGTGGTCCTGGCGACCCTGGCTACCGTGATCGCCTCCCAGGCGGTGATCTCCGGCGCGTTCTCCCTGACCCGCCAGGCGATCCAGCTGGGTTATATCCCGCGCATGTACATCCAGCACACCTCCAGCGCGGAGCAGGGGCAGATCTACATCGGCGCGGTGAACTGGGCGCTGATGGTCGGGGTGATCCTGCTGGTGCTGGGCTTCGAGTCTTCCGGCGCACTGGCTTCGGCCTACGGCGTGGCGGTGACCGGGACCATGCTGATCACCAGCATCCTGGTGTCGGCGGTGATGCTGTTGTTGTGGAAATGGTCGCCGGTGCTGACGGTGCCGATCCTGCTGGGCTTCCTGCTGGTGGACGGGCTGTTCTTCGCCGCCAACGTGCCGAAAATCTTCCAGGGCGGTGCTTTCCCGGTATTGGCGGGGATTGTGCTGTTCGCCCTGATGACCACTTGGAAACGCGGCAAGGAACTGCTGATGGACCGCCTCGGCGAGGGCGCGTTGCCGCTGCCGATCTTTATCAACAGCATCCGTGTGCAGCCGCCGCATCGGGTCCAGGGCACCGCGGTGTTCCTCACTGCGCGCTCCGACGCCGTGCCCCATGCGCTGTTGCACAACCTGCTGCATAACCAGGTGCTGCACGAGCAAGTGGTGCTGCTGACCGTGGTCTATGAGGATATCCCGCGGGTGCCGAGCCAGCGTCGCTTCGAGGTGGATTCCTATGGCGAAGGCTTCTTCCGGGTGATCCTGCACTTCGGTTTCACCGACGAGCCGGACGTGCCTGAAGCGCTGAAGCTGTGCCATCTGGACGAGCTGGACTTCAGCCCGATGCGCACCACCTATTTCCTCAGCCGCGAGACGGTCATCACCTCCAAGATCGTCGGCATGGCGCGCTGGCGCGAGACGCTGTTCGCCTTCATGCTCAAGAACGCCAACGGCAACCTGCGCTTCTTCAAGCTGCCGGTGAACCGCGTGATCGAGCTGGGTACGCAGATCGAGATGTAAGCGGGCGCGATAGCAGAAGCCCTCGTCACCTTAGCGGTGACGGGGGCTTTTTTGTTGGGGGAAGGTTCTCTTACCGCTGCCTGCCGGGGTGGGTTGGCTGATGCTCCTGCGTGTCTTTGAACTCACTGCAAGCGCGTTTCCAAGGGCATGAAAAAGCCCCCGGTGCCGGTTGGCAGCGGGGGCCTTGTCTGGGCATTCAGATCACTCTTCGGCGACCTTGTCCTTGCCCTGGCGTTTCTCGATGACGTTGACCAGGCGCTGGGCCAGGGCCGGGTAGTTTTCGTCGAAGTGATGGCCGCCCGGCAGTTTCATAGCTTCGCCGACGGCGGTCTTGTCGGTGCAACCGCTTTCGTCGACTTCTTCCTCGCCGTAGATGCACACCACTTTGGCGGCTGGCAGCTTGGCCATTTCCGGGCCGGTGGCGGCTTCCTTGCCGGCGTTGCCCAGCCAGCCTTCGACTTCGATCTCGAAGCTGCCGGTGCGGGCGAAGGCCAGCAGGATAATGGCGTCGACCCGCTGCTGCTCGGCTTCCGGCAGGCGGTTGTAAATGGCCGGCAACACGTCGGCGCCGAACGAATAGCCGGTCAGCACGAAGCGCTTGGTGCCCCATTTCTGCCGGTAGTGCTGCATCAGTTCGGTCAGGTCGGTGGCGCTCTGTTCCGGGGTCTTGTGCTGCCAGTAGTAGCGCAGGGTGTCGATGCCGACCACCGGGTAGCCGATCTTGGCCATCTCGCCGGCTACGTCACGGTCCAGGTCGCGCCAGCCGCCGTCACCGGAGAGGAACAGGGTCACGGTGTCCTTGGCCTGGCCGGCCGGCACTTCGACCACCGGGATGTTCAGGCCGCCATTGTCCGAACCCACCAGCAGCTTGCGCAGCTCGTTGTTCAGCACCTGGGGCAGGTGAATGTCGTAGTCGCTGATGCTGGTGCTGGCATTGGGGGTGTCACGCACGAAGCCGGCGCTTTCGTCATCCGGGTTGTCGTTCCAGGCCACCAGCCAGTGGCCGTGGGCCAGGGTCTTGGGCAACGGGTCGGTGCAGCCCGGGGCCGGGTTGATGGTAAAACCCACCGACACGGCCTGGGCCTTGTCGTTGTTCTGGGTGGCGATCCAGCGCCAGGCCAGGGCGGCGCCAGGGCCTATGCCGCTGACCAGGGTCGCCGGGCCCGCGAGTTGGCCGAGGGCGGTCTGCAGGGCTTGTTCCTGCAGCTTGCAGTCGTCCTTGGGCAGGATCACCTGGACGATCTGCGCCGCGCCGCCGCGGCTCAAGGCCTGGAGTTGGGTATCGGTCAGGGCTTCGTCGGCAAGGACGGCCACGGCGACCCGGGCCTTGGCCTGGGCGGCCGGGGTGACGCGGGTCAGGGTCGAGCCATCGGTCTGGGCCAGGTGTTCCAGGGTCGGTTGTGGTGCCGGACGATTCCAGTACCAATAGCCGCCTCCCGCTATCAGGGCAAACACCACCAGAGTGGCTAATACATACCGCCAGGAGCGTTGAATCATCAGCGTTTCACCAATCCAGTCAGGCCGCCCGCAATCAGGGCGGCGGTATCGGCCAGTGCCACCAGCGGATCCAGTCCGGCGGGCACGGCCATGTAACGAGGTTCCCAGTCAGGCTGGAATTTGTCTTTGAAACGGCGCAACCCTTGGAAGTTGTACAGCTGCTCACCCCGACGGAAAACCATCGATCCAAGGCGCTGGGTCAGTGGCGCGCCACGCCGGGGTTGCAGACCCGACAACGGCACCATGCCCAGACTGAAGCGGGCATACCCATGGTTTTTATAATGCTGGATCAGGCCGACCATCATGAATTCCATGGTCAGCTTGGGAGCCTCCGGGTGGGCGCGCATCAGGTCGAGGCTGGCCAGGTCATGGCTGTAGGTCTCGAGCAGGTTGGCGAAGGCCACCGGACGTCCTTCAAAGCGGATGATCGCGATACGGAAATGCTTGAGGTAGTCCTCGCTGAAACGCCCGAGGGAGAAACCTTTCTCGCGGACATTCTTGCCGGTCAGCCAGGCATCGGAAATGACTTTCAGCTCGTCCATCGGCGCCTGCCCGGCTTCATGGATTTCCAGCGACAGACCGTCGCGGGTACCGCGGTTCCAGGTGTAGCGCAGGTCCTTCATTTCCTTGCCCTTGGCTTCGAGGTCAAAGCGGTTCAGGTCGACCCGGGCTTCTTCGCCAAGCTTGATCGCGGTCAGGCCGATGTCCATGTAGTACGGCAGGTTTTCCGCGCGCACCTGGTAGAACACCGGACGCGCATGGTGGACGTCGCACAGGTCGCGGAACTGCCAGATCATCTCGGCCCGTTGCTGGGTCGGCCCGACCGGGTCGTACAGCGCCACCAGGCTGCGGCCGCGCCGGGCATACATGAGGAAGGCGTCGTCGTTGGGATGGAACAGCAGGGCCTTGTCGCCGGTCAGGGACAGGCCGCCGTCGGGCTGGGAAGAGGCCATGAGGATCTTCGCCGCGCGGTCCAGCTCCTCGCCATTGGGCAGGTGAATCACCGGGCGCGCGGTGCGCAGCAGCCAGGTCAGGGACACCACCACCAGCAGCACCGCGGCCCCCAGCAGCGAGCGCAGGCCCCGTGGGGCATCGGCGTCGAGGGTGAACTGCCACCACAGCTGATGGCTGTAGGGCACGTCCTGATAGGCGAACAGCAGCAGCCAGATCGATGCGCCCAGCACACAGACGCTGGCCACCAGGTACAGCGGCGAGAATGGCAGTTCGGTGAGGCGACTCGGCCGGTAGAAGGAGCGCCGGAAGACCGCCAGCAGGCTGGCGGTCAGGGTCATCAGGCTGGCTTCTTCCCAGTCGAAACCCTTGAGCAGCGAGAGCACGGCACCGACCAGCAGCAGGATGGTGGTCAATATCCAGGCCGCGGACAGGCGCCGGCGCAGGCCCTGGGCCAGCAGCAGGCAAAGCACCCCGACCAGGCTGGCGCCGAAGTGCGAGGCATCCACCAGGCGGTGCGGGATCAGAAAACCGATGTGTTGCAGGCGGGTGTCGATTTCCGGGGTCACGCCGGAAAACAGCAGCACCACGCCGGACAGGAACACCAGCACCGCGAGGATCGGTGCAGCCAGGCCCGAGGCTACCCGCAGCGATTGACGGGTCTGGAACAGGCGCTGGGCTTCATTGATCAGCAGCAGGACGCAGGCCACCAGCATCGGCAGGATCACGTAGATCAGCCGGTACAGCAGCAGGGCGGCGGCCAGTGGCGCTGCACCGAGTTTGTCGGCGAAGGCGGCCAGCAGAATCGCTTCGAACACCCCGACGCCGCCGGGTACATGGCTGAGCACGCCGGCCGCCAGGGCCAGCAGGTAGACCAGCAGGAAGGCGCCGAAGGGCGGTGCCTCGGGCAGCAGCAGATACAGCACGGTGGCGGCGGCGGCGACGTCGAGGGCGGTGATCAGCAGTTGCAGGAGCGTCAGGCGGCGTCCCGGCAGGCGCAGGGTGCGGCGCCCGGCCTTGACCAGCAGGTTGTCCGGCAGTGGCTGTTCGGGCAGGCGGCGCCGATAGATACCGATGGCCAGGATCGCGCAGAGCAGCAGTACGGCGCCGGCAATGCTGGCCAGCAGGCCCTCGGAGAGGCGCAGGGCGGCGGAGGCGGCGGGCAGGTTGCTCAGGGTCGCCAGGGCCGCGAGCGGTGGCAGGGCACAACCCAGGGACAAGCTGGCGAACAGCGTCATATGGGCGACGTCGCCGGCACCCACGCCATGCCGGGCATAGAGGCGGTAACGCACCGAGCCGCCGGAGAGCAGCGACAGGCCGATGGCGTTGCCGATGGCAAAGGCGGTAAAACCCCCGAGGGCCAGGGTGCGCGGCGGCAGGTTCACCCCGGCGTAGCGGCTGGCGGACCATTCGTAGCCGAGCAGGATGACGAAACCGACCACGGTCGCAGCCAGGGCACCGAGCAGGGCCGGCTTGGGCACGTCGAGGATCGAATCATGCAGGGCATACAGATCCAGCTCGCTGAGCAGGTGACGACAGGCAATCAGGGCGATGCCGAACAGCAGCAGGGTCACCACCATGCCGATCGGCTGGCGGTATTTGCTCAATAGCTCCAGCCAGCGCAAGCGGGTGGCCGCAACCGGTTGGTTCGCTGTAACGGTATCGGTGTCTTGTGAGTCAGACGAGTTGGCGCGCATCAATCACCTCGTGGATTGTGCGCGACAGGATGGGGGTATCCAGCCAAGTTACCAATCCCTGCAGAAAAAATAGTTTCAAATATTAACGCGTCTCACCATGGCCCTGCGAGCCCGGACGGCCAGCGTTTTCAAGCGGCAGCCTGGCAATGAGCATAGCGGGTTGGAAAGAGTGGCGGAGGTGACTGACGGTTCACGGGAGGTTGCCAGGTCATTGTTGCGAAAAGATTTTTTCGACAGATACAAAAAAGGCCACTCTTTCGAGTGGCCTTTTTTGTTGTTTGGTTGCGGGAGCCGGATTTGAACCGACGACCTTCGGGTTATGAGCCCGACGAGCTACCAGGCTGCTCCATCCCGCGTCTGTGTGGCGGCATTCTACAGACGAATGCTGGAGTGTCAACCGTTAATGGTCTATTGAGTCAAATAAGTGTTGAATGACTCGCAAGGCGGGTTAAGTCCCGGTACTGCAAAGGGTTTTGTTTTGCGCGACAACAAAACGAGCGCGCACAAAAAAGGCCACTCTTTCGAGTAGCCTTTTTTGATGTTTGGTTGCGGGAGCCGGATTTGAACCGACGACCTTCGGGTTATGAGCCCGACGAGCTACCAGACTGCTCCATCCCGCGTCTGTGTGGCGGCATTCTACAGAGGATCGCCGGCCTGTCAACCGATTAACCGAAAAAACTGTTTTCGTTCAATTGCTTAGCGTGAAAATGCAGCCCTGGATCGGCCTTGAGGGCATGCTGCACAAGGCTTTTAGCTCTATTGAGGGGCTTTGACCGATTGAGAAAATAAATTCATCTTCCGATTCTTCTGGCGGCAGGCGGGAGAAATCAAACTACTGGTGCTATATACAGTTCTCGGTGAGATACTGTCGCCCTGTCTTGTGATCGACCTCTTGCTTCCATGAACTCTGCCTTTATATGACGCAGCGCAAAATCATCCACATCGACTGCGATTGCTTCTACGCCGCTATCGAAATGCGCGACGACCCGCAATTGGCCGGCAGGCCGATGGCGGTGGGCGGCTCGGCGGAGCGACGCGGGGTGATCGCCACCTGCAACTATGAGGCCCGCGCTTTTGGCGTGCGTTCGGCCATGTCCTCGCGGCATGCGCTGACGCTGTGCCCCGACCTGCTGATCGTCAAGCCGCGCATGGAGGCCTACCGGGAAGCGTCGAAAGAGATCCATACGATCTTTCGCGACTACACCGACCTGATCGAGCCTTTATCCCTGGATGAGGCCTACCTGGACGTTTCCGACAGCCCCAACTTTGCCGGCAGCGCCACGCGAATCGCCCAGGACATTCGTCGCCGGGTCTCTAACCAGCTGCATATCACGGTGTCGGCCGGGGTGGCGCCGAACAAGTTCCTGGCCAAGATCGCCAGCGACTGGAAAAAGCCCAACGGCCTGTTCGTGATCACCCCGGACCAGGTCGAGGACTTCGTTTCGGCCTTGCCGGTCAACAAGCTGCATGGCGTGGGCAAGGTCACGGCCGACAAGCTGGGACGCCTGGGCATCGCCAGCTGCGAGGCATTGCGCGAATGGAGCAAGCTGGCGCTGGTGCGCGAGTTCGGCAGTTTTGGCGAGCGGTTGTGGAACCTCGCCCGGGGTATCGATGAACGGCCGGTGCAGAACGACAGTCGCCGGCAGTCCATCAGTGTGGAAAACACCTACGACGTCGATCTGCCCGATCTGCAGAGCTGCCTGGATAAACTCCCGGAGCTGATGCAGACCCTGGCCGGCCGGATCGAGCGAATCGACAGCAGCTACCGTCCGGGCAAGCCCTTCGTCAAAGTGAAGTTTCACGATTTTACCCAGACCACGCTCGAACAGGCGGGAGCAGGGCGGGACCTGGAGAGTTACCGGCAGCTTTTGACCCAGGCGTTCAAGCGCGGGGACAGGCCGGTGCGGCTATTGGGGATTGGTGTGCGTTTGCAGGATCTGCGTGGCGGGCATGAGCAACTGGAGTTGTTCAGCCGTTCCTGAAACAGCATCGCGAGCCAGCCCACCCCCGCAGTGCGGAAACAGGCTGGCTCGCGATGGTTATCCGGTCAGTGGGCGCCGGGGTCGGCGACCAGGCGGCCGGCGTTCTTGGTCAGCGACTTGAGAAATTCGCTTTGCAGCTCCGGATCGTTGCGGGTCAGCTCGATCAGGCTCTGTTCCAATTCGCTGGCTTCTTCTTCCAGGCCCAGTTCGGAGAGACGCTTGACCCGGTGCACCCACTGGCTCACTTCGTCATCTTCGAGGTCGTCGTAGATCAGGTTGTGCGCTTCCAGCAGCTTGCCGCGCAGATTGTTGCTGATGGCCAGCGACGAGTCGGAGTGCACGTCGTCCTGGGCATCCGCGACGCTGATCTGCAGCTTGCCGATGTGGTTCAGGTCCTGTTCGGAAAACGGGCTGTCCAACAGGTTCAGGCGAAGTACGCCGTTGCGGTCGGTGCTCAGCTCGTGGGTTTCCTTGCCGGCCTTGACCTGCACCGGGCGTTCGCTCCAGGGCAGGCTCGAATACTCCACGCGCTTGTCGCGCTGGACTTCATCGATGCCCGCCAGGTTCTGCTGCGCCCGGCCGTGGGACTGCACGTTCATGAACGGGTTGAGCCCGGCCACGCCGTAGCTGATCCAGTCCTTGGTGACGCTGTCCGGCAGGTTGCCCAGGGCAAACACATTGACCACGTTGGCGCCGACACCCGCGACCACGGCTACCGCGCCCAGCGGGATCTCGTAGAGCTCCCGCCAGGGTTGATAGGGCGTGTAGCGATCGTAGCGACGCGTGACTTCGAACTCGGTGACTTCGAAGGTCTTCTGCTCGTGGATGCGTACCCGGCGTTGCGGCAGCTCAAGCACCTTAGGCTCACCGACATCGATCTGCAGGCTGTGATCGAGCAATTTGCGCTCGACACGTTCCTCGTGCTCGCTGCGTTGCGACATCTGGTTGGCACAGCCGCTGAGCAACAGGGCGCCGCACAAGGCGGCGCCACCGAGGCTTAAGGTGTTTCGCTTGAACATGACTTCTCTATCTGGTTTCAGCGACGGATACGGGCTTGGAGGAAGGACAGCACGTCAGCCACCGGCAGCGCTTGCGCCTCGGCTTCGGTACGGCTCTTGTATTCCAGGTTGCCTTCGGCGAGGCCGCGGTCGCTGACCACGATCCGGTGTGGAATGCCGATCAGCTCCATGTCCGCGAACTTGATGCCCGGGCTGGTCTTCTTGTCGCGGTCGTCCAGCAGTACTTCGAAGCCGGCGGCGGTGAGTTGCGCGTACAGCTTGTCGGTGGCTTCGCGTACCTGCTCGGTTTCATAGCGCAGCGGTACCAGGGCGATCTGGAACGGGGCCAGGGTGTCGCTCCAGATGATGCCGTTCTCGTCGTTGTTCTGCTCGATGGCCGCGGCCACCACGCGGGACACGCCGATGCCGTAGCAGCCCATTTCCAGGGTGACCGGCTTGCCGTTCTCGCCCAGCACTTCGCACTTCATCGCCTTGCTGTACTTGTTGCCCAGCTGGAAGATGTGCCCGACTTCGATGCCACGCTTGATTTCCAGGGTGCCCTTGCCGTCCGGGCTTGGGTCGCCGCTGACGACATTGCGCAGGTCGGCGACGGTCGGGACCGGCATGTCGCGTTCCCAGTTGAAGCCGAAGTAGTGCTTGTCGTCGACGTTCGCGCCGATACCGAAGTCGCTCATCAGGGCCACCGAGCGGTCGACGATGATTGGCAGCGGCAGGTTCAGCGGGCCCAGGGAGCCGGCGCCGGCGCCGATGGCGTCACGCAGTTCGGCTTCCGAAGCCATGACCAGCGGGCTGGCGACGCCAGGCTGGTTGGCGGCCTTGATTTCGTTCAGCTCGTGGTCGCCACGGATGATCAGGGCGATCAGCTTGCCGGCTTCCTCGGCGTGCACCACCAGGGTCTTGACGGTCTTTTCGATCGGCAGGTTGTAGCCTTCCACCAGCTGCGCGATGGTTTTCGCGTCAGGGGTGTCGACCAGGCGCAGTTCTTCGCTCGGCGCCGGGCGCGAGGTTTCCCGTGGCACGGCTTCGGCTTTCTCGATGTTCGCCGCGTAGTCGGAGCCGTTGCTGAAAACGATGTCGTCTTCGCCGGACTCGGCCAGTACGTGGAATTCGTGGGAGCCGGCGCCGCCGATGGAGCCGTTGTCGGCTTCGACCGGACGGAACTTCAGGCCCAGGCGGGTGAACACGTTGCAGTAGGCCTGGTGCATGCGGTCGTAGGTGACCTGCAGCGATGCCTGGTCGGCGTGGAAGGAGTAGGCGTCCTTCATGATGAACTCGCGACCGCGCATCAGGCCGAAGCGTGGGCGGATTTCATCGCGGAATTTGGTCTGGATCTGGTACAGGTTGATCGGCAGCTGCTTGTAGCTGCTCAGTTCGTTGCGGGCCAGATCGGTGATCACTTCTTCGTGGGTCGGGCCGGCGCAGAAGTCGCGACCATGGCGATCCTTGAAGCGCAGCAGTTCAGGGCCGTACTCCTCCCAGCGACCGGATTCCTGCCACAGTTCAGCCGGCTGCGTGCTCGGCATCAACACTTCAAGCGAGCCGGCGGCGTTCATTTCTTCACGAACGATGGCTTCGACCTTGCGCATCACCCGCAGGCCCATCGGGAGCCAGGTGTACAGGCCCGAGGCCAGTTTGCGGATCATGCCGGCGCGCAGCATCAGCTGATGGCTGATCACGACCGCATCGGAAGGCGTTTCTTTCTGTGTGGCGAGCAAAAATTGACTGGTGCGCATGGTAGGCCGTTGTCGGTTGCTGAAGACTAGAAATGACGAAGCATTGTACGGGCGAGAACCGTTGGCGTACAGGATTGCGGCCGGGAGAGGTCGGGGCGCCGGATGAAGGCCGGCGTGCTCCGGGGTTTCCTAGGGTTCTTCGCTGACAGCTGTAGCGGGTGGCGTGGCCGGCGGTGTGGCTTCGGGCGCTTGTGGCGGTTCGGCGCGGCGGCTTTCCTGGAACCAGTGCAGGGCGATCAGGACCAGGGTCGGCACGCCGAGCAGGGCGGTGATCAGGAAGAAGTTGTGATAGCCGAACTTCTCCACCATGACCCCCGAATAACCGCCGATCAGGCGCGGCAACAGCAGCATGATCGAGCTGAGCAGGGCGTACTGGGTCGCCGAGAATTTCAGGTTGGTCAGGCTCGACAGGTAGGCGACGAAGGCCGAGGTGGCCAGGCCCGAGCTGAAGTTGTCCAGGGAAATGGTCACCACCAGCATCTGCAGGTTGGGGCCCATGTCGGCCAGCATCAGGAACAGCAGGTTGGTCGCGGCCGAGGCGGCGCCGCCGATGAACAGAATCGGCAGGATGCCGAAGCGCACGATCAGCAGGCCTCCCATGCCGGCGCCGACCAGGGTCATGATCAGGCCGAAAATCTTGCTGACACTGGCGATCTGGTCCTTGGTGAAGCCCTGGTCGATGTAGAACACGTTGGCCATCACGCCCATCACGGTGTCCGACATCCGATAGGTGGCGATCAGGCCCAGCAGCAGCAGGGCTTGCCAGCGGTAGCGCAGGATGAAGTCATTGACCGGCGTCAGCACCGGGGCCAGGCCGCGGCGGCCCATGGCCGACAGGCACAGCGAGGTCAGGATGATGTAGAGAATGGCGCGCAGGAACGCCCGGTCTTCCAGTAGCAGGTCCAGCAGGCTGGCGCCTTCGAACAGCACGCTGGCGAAGTCGGTGTTGTACAGCTGGGTGAACATCGCCGGCACGGACACCAACAGCACGATCAGCACGAATACCGACACCAGCTGATGCACGAAACTGTAGCGCCCGGCCGACAGCTGGGTGCGCAGCGGCACCGGCGGTTCGCGCATGAACAGGGTGGTCAGCAGGGCCGGGATCATCAGCACACCGAACAGCACGTAGGTGCCGGTCCAGGCTGCGTGTTTATAGCTGAAACCGGTGGAGCCGAAACCTTCGGCGAAGAACAGGGCGCCAGCGGTGGCCAGCAGGGCGGCGACGCGGTAGCCGGACATATAGGCGGCGGCCAGGGCGGCTTGGCGGCTGTCTTCGGCGATTTCCAGGCGGTAGGCGTCCACCGCGATGTCCTGGGTGGCAGAGGCGAAGGCGACGATAACGGCGATGGCGATCAGCCAGGACAGGTGCTTTTGCGGATCGCAGAACCCCATGCCGATCAGCCCGAGCAGCACCAGCGATTGCGACAGGACCAGCCAGGAGCGGCGGCGCCCGAGCTTGCCCAACAGGGGCAGGCGCCATTGGTCGAGTAAGGGCGACCAGACCCATTTGAAGGCGTAGGCCAGACCGATCAGGCTGGCGTAGCCAATAGTTTCGCGAGCCACACCAGCTTCGCGCAACCAGACTGAAAGTGTCGAAAACACCAGCATGTAGGGCAGGCCGGCGGCGAAACCAAGCAGCAACAGCACGAGCGTCGAGGGGCTGGCATAGGCGGCGAGCGCGGCGCGCCAGGTTTTACGGGGCATGGGCTGGAGTCTGCCTCAAGAATTACGGAAACAAAGCGCGCACTCTAACCGCTGTGCTCTACCGGACGCCAGCCATGGCGCCGAATATCCACACGATTGTTCAGGATCGAGACACCTTCCATACGCAGTCGCGCGCGCTGTTCGTCGCCCGAAGCGCTGCCCACGGGCAGGCTGATGCGCCCGCCCGCGCCCAGTACGCGGTGCCAGGGCAGGGTGGTGTCGGCGGGCAACTGGCTGAGGGTGCGTCCCACCCAGCGCGCCGCGCGACCCAGGCCCGCCATTTCCGCCAGTTGCCCATAGCTGACTACCTTGCCTTCCGGGATCTGGGCCAGGGTCAGGTAGAGCGCCGTGCGTCGGATTTCGGCGGGGCTTTGGTCGGCGTCGAGCGGTTCGATCACGTTCGGGTTTCCTGATGCAGGCCTGTAAACCGTCTGTAGGACAAAGGGTTTATTAACAATTGAGAATTGAACTCACTATAGATAGTCGAGTCAGTCCCTACCTGAGGTTTTATTCATGTGGATAATGCCGGTTTTTTTCGCGAACTCGAGCCTTGTATCTGTTTATGTTGTCCAGAACCCTGCTGTGCCTTGCCGTTTTCAGTACCGCCACGCCTTTGCTCGCCGATACCGTCTGGTTGAAGAACGGTGACCGTCTGAGCGGCAAGATCAAAGTGTTCGACGGTGGCAAGTTATTGATCCAGACCGAGTATGCCGGGGCCATCCCGATCGACTGGAAGCAGGTCAAGACGCTGGAGAGCGATCAGGAACTGCTGGTCAAGCAGGATGCCTACACCGGCGAGAAGGCCAAGTCCCTGCACGCGGCGGAAGACGGCAAGGTCACCCTGGCCAATGGCGAGGCGCCGAAGACTGTCGAGCTGGCGAGCATCCAGCAGATCATGAAGCCCAAGCCGGTGGTCGAGGATCTGGTGTGGAAGGGCAATGTCGACATGGCGCTGGATTATCAGCGGGCGGAAAAGGACACCGACGACTACGACATCGACTTCAAGACCTCGGCGCGCCACGGCAAATGGCGGCACACGGCGGAAGGCGAGTACAACCGCGAATTCCAGAACGATGTGGTCACCACCGACAACTGGCGCGGCGAATACGCACTGGACCGCTTCCTCACCGATAAATGGTTCTGGCAGGGGCGGTTGAACTACAAGCGTGACAAGGTCGAGGATTTGGCTCGCCAGCGCGTGGTGGGTAGCGGTCCGGGTTACCAGTTCTGGGATAACGAATTGGGGGCGTTCTCCCTGGGTTCGCTGCTCAACCGCACCGACTACGAGTACAAGGATGGTGGCAAAGACAACTTTTATTCCCTGGCCATGAAGTGGGACTACAACCGTTACCTGATTGGCAAGCGGGTCGAGCTGTTTACCAATGGCGAGGTGGGGCGGCCGCTGTCCAATATTGCCGATTACGCCCTGGATGCCGAGATCGGCCTGCGCTACAAGGTCACGGAGTGGGCGTCGCTCAACCTCAAGGCCGAACGGGACATCATCAGTGGCACCAAGGACAGCGATCTCAACAAGACCCGTTATACCGCGGGGTTTGGCGTCGCCTGGTAAGCTCGCAGGCCTTGAAATGAAGAAGTCCCGCGGTTTGCACCGGCGGGACTTTTTTGTTTGGCTGCGGGAAGAGGGCTGTCTCAATAGCGCTGCGTTATGCCCGGCTCAACTGCATGCACCTTGACGGGCGCCTGTCTGGTACTGGCATTCGCTCTGCAGGCTGCCGTCCTCGTTCCAGAGGCGCATCCTGCCATGCTCTTTGCCATTCAGGTAATCGGTAGATGATTCCATCTGACCGCTGTCGTACCAGGTGACGGCGGGGCCTTCGAGTTTCGCGTCCTTGTAGACCTTGTGCTCCTTGAGCTGGCCGTTGTCGTACCAGGCCTTGAAGTCGCCCTGCTCGCGGTGCTGTTCATCCCATTGCCACTGAAGCGTCTGCACGCCCTGTTCGTTCCAGAGGGCATAACTGCGCTGGGTGCCGTGTTCGTCGTTGAATTGCTTCTGTTTTACCTTGCCGTTGGGGTGGTACTGGATTTGCCAGCCCACGGGCTGGTTGTCCACGTAATCGACGGTGCTTTCCAGTGTGCCGTCAGGGTAATAGGACGGGCTGGGGCCGACTTTCTTGCCGGCAGCGAACTGTCCGCTGTCTTTGATCTTGCCATCCGGGTAATAGCTGGTGATCGGGCCGTCCGGCAGATTCGCCCGGTAGGTGATGCGCCCGACCCGCTTGCCGTTCTCGTCGTATTCCAGGTATTCGCCGTCGACGCGTTTGCCCTGGCGCCAGTTGTAGGACTCGGCGACTTTGCCATTGTCGTGGTAGGTGCTCTGCCAGCCCTCGAGGAGACCGTCCCGATAGTTCGAGCGTTTAACCACGACACCGCTCTCGGAGTAGGTCAGCGCCTCTCCCTGGCGTTTGCCATTGAGGTCATAGGCAGCGCTGTGGCGGACCTGGCCGTCCGGATAGTAGGTTTTCGAGGCATGAACGGCCTTGCCCGAAACGAAGTCCTCGGCGCTGACGAAATAGTCCCGGCGCAGGGTGCCTGATTCGACGTAGAAGATTTTCGCGTTCCAGGCTTTTTGCCGCTTGTCGTAGCTCATCGGCATCGTCAGGAAGTACGAGGCCTGGCCTTGGCCCGTCGGCGCATAACGCTCGTCGAGGTAGAGCTTGCCGTCGACCAGGGATGCAGTCAGCTCGCCGCATTCCTGGGCGGTGCAGGGCCGGACCTTTTCGAAAAAGGCTCGTTTTCCGTCGCAGTCCGAGAGGGTCAGCAGGAGTGGGGTCTGGTCATCGATCAGTTGCTGGATTTCTTCCAGGGCCTGGCCGAACGACTCAGCGGGGATGCCTGAGGATTCAGGGGTGAGGTAAACCTCGTTGCTGCCGCAACGATGGGCGCTGGAAAGCTCCAGCAGTACCGCGCGTCGCAACTCGGGTTGTTGTTGCGAGTCCTTGGCAATGTAGCTGGCGCCGCTGTCCATGCCGACGATGATCGTTGGATGGTCGGGGCGAGGTGTGGCGTTGAGTGCGAGAGGGAGGGCGAGTGTGAGCACCGCTGCGCTCAACAACTTCCGGTGTCTGAACGGCATCCTGCAGTTTCCATATGATTGTCCGAGGGGGCGGATCATATAGCCTGGGTGCCATTAAGCAAAAACATCCGGGCACAAAAAAGCCCCGCTTTGAGGGCGGGGCTTTTTACTGTTTCAGTACAAGTTAGATAACTTGAACTTCTTCAGCTTGCATGCCTTTCTGACCGCGGGTAGCGATGAAAGAAACCTGTTGGCCTTCTTTCAGGCTTTTGAAGCCGTCGGATTGGATAGCTTTGAAGTGTACGAACAGGTCGTCACCGGATTGTGGAGTGATGAAGCCGAAGCCTTTTTCATCGTTGAACCACTTAACGGTACCGGTTTGGCGATTAGACATGGTGTATCTCCTTGGACAAAGTTAACTGCGACTCAGGAAAAGCCCTGGCCGAGACTGAGTGCAAAGAGCAGGAAAAATTCTTGGAGATGGTTGGATCGAAATTCAACATCGTGTAGAGATTCTCAGTGACACAAGCAGCACAGTGGCGCCACCTTAACCCTTTTTCCGGAACCTGCCAATGTTCTTTGCGATGGATTCGCGCTTTTAGTGACTGGCGGTGCCGTACATACCTTCCAGCCCGCAAGTATTGCGGCTTTCAGCGAGAAAAGCGGCCCAGACTTTGAACCCGCAGGCGCACCCCGGTAAGATGCCGGACAGAATTTTTCCACCTCGCTATTTCAGGACACCCGCCATGAGCATCAAATCGGACAAGTGGATTCGCCGCATGGCGCAAGAGCACGGCATGATCGAGCCTTTCGTGGAGCGCCAGATGCGCGGCGAAGGCGCGGAGCGGCTGATTTCCTTCGGTGTGTCGAGCTACGGCTACGATGTGCGTTGCGCCGATGAGTTCAAGGTGTTCACCAATATCAATTCGGCCACCGTCGATCCGAAAAACTTCGACGCCGGCAGCTTCGTCGATATCAAGAGCGACGTGTGCATCATTCCGCCGAACTCCTTCGCCCTGGCCCGCACGGTCGAGTACTTCCGCATTCCGCGCAACGTGCTGACCATCTGCCTGGGTAAAAGCACCTACGCCCGTTGCGGCATCATCGTCAACGTCACTCCCCTCGAGCCTGAGTGGGAAGGTCATGTGACGCTGGAGTTCTCCAACACCACCACCTTGCCGGCGAAGATCTACGCCAACGAAGGCGTGGCGCAGATGCTATTCCTGGAGTCCGACGAAGAGTGCGAAGTGTCCTACAAGGACCGTGGCGGCAAATACCAGGGCCAGCGTGGCGTGACCCTGCCGCGTACCTGAGTCGTTCATCTGACAAATAGCGGGAATTCCTCAGCGGGCAGATACTCTAACCAGAGACTGCCCCGGTTTGCGCACAGCGGACCGTGCTTAGCTCAGGAGTGCCCCATGAAGATCGATCCGCTTATAAGCGCCACACTTGCCAGACTTGAGCCCAATCAGGTCGGCGTCCTGGCCTGGTCATTGCTGGCGCACCCCAGCGCGGCAGGCGGCATTCCCGGTCAACCCGACCCGGACACCCCACAACCCGCCGAGCCGACCGAACCTGGCGAACCAACCTTGCCGGACGAACCGCCTCCCGCTCCTGTGGCCTGATTGACGCCAACCCATAAAAAAGGCCAGCCCGCCGGACTCCATCGGCGGGCTGGCCTTTGTCCATAGCGGCGCCTGGCCTACTTCAGGTTACCGCTGAGGAACTGCTGCAAGCGTTCGCTCTTCGGATTGCCCAACACCTCTTCCGGCGCGCCTTCCTCTTCCACCAGGCCCTTGTGCAGGAACAGCACCTGGCTCGACACCTTGCGGGCGAAGCTCATTTCATGGGTGACCATGATCATGGTCCGGCCTTCCTCGGCCAGGCCCTGGATCACCTTGAGCACTTCGCCCACCAGCTCCGGATCGAGGGCCGAGGTGGGTTCGTCGAACAGCATCACTTCCGGCTCCATCGCCAGAGCCCGGGCAATTGCCACCCGCTGTTGCTGGCCACCGGAGAGAAAGGCCGGGTACTGGCCGGCCACGCGGGCGGGCAGGCCGACCTTGTCCAGGTAGCGCCGGGCGCGGTCTTCGGCGTCCTTCTTGCTGATCCCCAGCACCCGGCGCGGCGCCATGGTGATGTTCTCCAGCACCGTCATGTGGCTCCACAGGTTGAAATGCTGGAACACCATGGCCAGGCGGGTGCGAATCCGTTGCAGCTCGTCGGCGTCGGCCACGTGCATGCCATGGCGGTCCTTGACCATGCGGATCGGCTGGTCGTCCAGGCTCATGGCGCCGTCGTCCGGGGTTTCCAGGAAGTTGATGCAGCGCAGAAAGGTACTTTTGCCCGAGCCGCTGGCGCCGATCAGGCTGATGACGTCGCCGGTCTTCGCCTTGAGCGAAACACCTTTGAGCACTTCATTGTCGCCGTAGCATTTATGCAGGCCTTCAATGGTCAGTTTGTACATGGGGCATGCATCCTCAAGGCGAAAGTAGGTAGCCGCTGCGATAGGCTTCGCGGCCGGCGACATGGGCGATCACCATGCCGGCGGTGGCCATGCGGCGCAGCGAGCGGGCATAGAGCAGGCCGGCGCAGCTGCAATGAATGGGGGTGACGCGATCGTTGATCGGGTCGATGACTTCGGCCACCTGTTGCCCGGCTTCCAGGTACTCCCCGGGCAGGGCGGTGAACACCAGCAGGCCGCCCACGGGCGTGGCCACCGGTTCCACGCCGGCCAGCGGGGTGGCCGGGTAGGGCAGCTCGGGCATGGGCGGAGCCTCGCCGCCGATAGCGCCGAAATGGCTCAGATAATCCAGTATGGCTTGGCAATCCCGGCTGGCCAGGTCGTGGTTGACGTCGCCCTGGCCGCGCAGCTCGACGGTGACCGAGAAGCTGCCGTGGGGAATGACGAAGCGCTCGCCGAAACGCTGCTGCAATTGCCACCAGAGCAGGGTGAAGCATTCGTCGAACGACTGGCCGCCGGAATCGGTGGCCAGCAGGCAAGCTTGCGAGCCGATGTAGCGGGCCAGCGGTTCGACCTGCGGCCAGGCCTCGGGTGTGGTGTACAGATGGGCCACGGCTTCGAAATCGCAATGCAGGTCCAGCACCATGTCCGCGTCGCAGGCCAGGCGCTGCAGGGCCAGGCGCTGGGACTGCAACTGGGTGCCGGCGGTCTGCCGCGCGAGGGCGCTGCGCAGGCTGGCGCGGATGATTTCACGGTTATGTCGCGGATCGTCGCCCAGTTGGCCTTCGATGTCGTTGCCGACCTCTTCGCCGAGGTCGAGGAACCAGCGATTGAAGTTCTGCCCGCTTTCCAGTTCGTAGCGGCCCAGCGGCACGTCCATCAGCACCTGTTCCAGGCCGGCCGGGTTGGCCACTGGCACCAGGACGATTTCGCTGCGCAGGCGGCCCTGGGCCTCCAGTTCCGCCAGGCGTGCCTTGAGGTGCCAGGCCACGAGCATGCCCGGCAGTTCATCGGCGTGCAGCGACGACTGGATGTAGACCTTGCCTTCGGCCTGCTCGGGGCCGAAGTGAAAGCTGTGGATCTGGCGCGAGGTCCCCGGCAGCGGGGCGAGCAGATCATGAGTCTGTTGGCGCATGGATGATGATTTGCCTTGTTCTAGTGAGTCGGCCCGAGGAAGGCCAGCCAGCGGCGTTCGGCGAGGCGAAACAGGCCGACCAGGGCGAAGGTCACGGTGAGGTAGATCAGCGCGGCGATGCCGAAGGACTCGAAGGTCATGAAGGTGGCCGAGTTGGCGTCGCGGGCGACTTTCAGCACATCCGGGATGGTCGCGGTGAAGGCCACGGTGGTCGAGTGCAGCATCAGGATCACTTCGTTGCTGTAGTAGGGCAGCGAGCGGCGCAGGGCCGACGGCATGATCACATAGGCGTACAGCTTCCAGCCGCTGAGGCCGTAGGCCTTGGCCGCCTCGACCTCGCCGTGGGCCATGCTGCGGATCGCCCCGGCGAAAATCTCCGTGGTGTAGGCGCAGGTGTTCAGGGCGAAGGCGAGGATGGTGCAGTTCATCGCGTCGCGAAAGAACGCATCGAGCATGGGCTGGGCGCGGATCGCGGCGATGCTGTAGATCCCGGTGTAGCAGATCAGCAACTGGATATAGAGCGGCGTGCCGCGAAACAGGTAGGTGTAGAACTGCACCGGCCAGCGTAGGTAGAGCTTGGGCGAGACCCGGGCGATGGACAGCGGGATCGACACCAGGAAACCGATGAAGATCGAGGCGCTGAGTAGCCACATGGTCATGGCCAGGCCGGTGATGTTGTAGCCGTCGCTGTAGAGGAAGGGTTTCCAGTATTCCTGCAGGAGCTCGATCATCGCACCGCCTCCCGCGAGCCCGCGGCATAATGGCGTTCGAGCCAGCGCAGGACGACGTTGGAGGCGCTGGTGATGACCAGGTAGATCAAGGCTGCCAGCACCAGGAAGTAGAACAGTTGATAGGTACTCTTGCCGGCATCCTGGGCCGCCTTGACCAGGTCGGCCAGGCCGATGATGGACACCAGCGCGGTGGCCTTGAGCATCACCATCCAGTTATTGCCGATGCCCGGCAGGGCAAAACGCATCATCTGCGGAAACACCACGAAGCGAAAACGCTGGCCGCGCTTGAGGCCGTAGGCGGTGGCGGCTTCTATCTGTCCGCGCGGCACGGCAAGAATGGCGCCACGGAAGGTTTCGGTGAAGTACGCCCCATAAATGAAGCCCAGGGTGATGACCCCGGCGCTGAACGGGTCGATCTCGATGTATTCCCATTCCATGAAGTTGGTGAAGGTGGTCAGCCAGGTTTGCAGGCTGTAGAAAATCAGCAGCATCAGCACCAGGTCCGGTACGCCGCGGATCAGCGTGGTGTAGAGCTGGGCGGGCAGGCGCAGCAGGCCCAGCCGCGAGAGTTTGGCGCTGGCGCCGAGCAGGCCGAGCAGGACACTGAGTAACAGCGACAATACCGAGAGTTTGATGGTCATCCAGGTGCCTTCCAGCAACAACGGACCGAACCCCTTGAGGCTGAAGGCGGAAAGCCCAAGGGTTTGCAGAAGTTCTTCGAACATAAATCAGAGACCTGTGGCGATAAAAAAGGCGCCCATCGAGGATGGGCGCCAGGACCTTATTTACCGCTGTAGAGATTCAGATCGCCAAAGTGCTTTTTCTGAATGGTGGCGTAGGTGCCATCGTCGTGTAACGCTTTGATACCTTTATCCAGAAGCGCCTTGAGCTCTTTGTTACCTTTCGAGATACCGACAGCTGTCTTGGCCGGCAGCAGCGGGCTGTCCACCGGTTTGCTCACTTCGTAGTCGGCGCCTTGTGGCGACTTCAGGAAGCCCAGTTCGGCTTGCAGCATGTCCTGGATCGAGGCATCGAGACGCCCGGAGATCAGGTCGGCATACACCTGGTCCTGGTTCTGGTAGGCCTGGGTTTTCACTCCGGCCTTGTCCAGCACGGCCTTGGCGTAGGCTTCCTGGATGGTGCCCTGCTCGTAGCCGACAGTCTTGCCCTTGAGCGAGGCGGTGTCTTCGGTCAGGCCGGAACCTTTCTTGAACACGAAGGAGGTCGGGCCGGAGAACAGTTCGTTGGAGAAGTCGATGACTTTCTCGCGGGCCGGGGTGACGGTCATGGATGAGATCACGCCGTCGAATTTATTGGCTTTGAGGCCCGGGATCATGCCGTCGAAGTCGCTTTCGACCCATTTGCACTTGACCTTCAGTTCGGCACAGATGGCATTGCCCAGATCGATGTCGAAGCCGACCAGGCTGCCATCGGCGGCCTTGGATTCAAAAGGTGCGTAGGACGGGTCAACGCCGAAGCGCAGTTCCTTGTATTCCTTGGCCAGCGCGGAACCGGCGGCCATGCAGAGAGCCAGTGCAGAAAGGGTCAGCAATGCTTTTTTCATTATTCAATCCCTAAAAACCAATATGAGCGCTTGTGGCGCATTAGTACTGTTACTGCAAAGCGTCAGACTCAATGAAAGTAGCAATTTCCGAACCAGAGTCCCGAACAAGTGTTTTAAAAGGTGGTGCGAGAGCCTGTCATGGGTCGGCAGCGCCCCAAAAAAGAGCGTGCGCAAGGCCTTGCATCAATAGGGCGCGTGAGAGATTTCGGGCAGGAAAGGGCGTGGCTGCCGAGAGCGTGGCTGGGAGGGATCAGCGAGGGGGGTGAGGCGTTACCGGGCGCCAGCCCGCCCCTTGTGCAGAGGGGCGGGCTGGCCGGTATTACTTGCCTGGCGCCAGGGTCAGGCGGGTCTTGCCGTAGAGGCGGTCGAAGTTCTGCGGTTGCAGCGGCAAGCTCAGGTACTGGCCCTTGAGCCAGGCGTCGATGCCGTTCAGGTAGTTCGGGCTGGCCGGGTTGCCGGACTGGCCGCTGCTGTTCATCACGCTCAGCGGTTCGCTCTGGCTGAAGTCGACGATCAGCCGTAGCGCCGGCGCCTGGGTCACATTGAAGTCCTGGCCCCAGCGGTACGGCGAACTGTTCAGGGTGCTGTGATCGCCACCGGCCGGCAGCGGCCCGCGAATCACCTGGCCACTGGCGTTCTTCCAGTTGTAGCTGTGCAGCTTGCCCCACTGCCAGGCCCGGCGATCGCCACCCAGCTGGCTTTCACCTGCGTTGATGGCGGCGGCCAGGCTGCGGGCGAGGATAGCCGGCTTGTCTTCTTTCTGCGGGGTGCGGCTGTCATCCCAGAACGGGCTGTCTTCCTGGCCCAGCAGGTGATCGGCCTGGGCCGAATAGGACAGCGCGCCGTTGGCCACCAGGGCTTTCCAGGCCGGGCTGGACTCCGGGCCCAGTTTGTCGAGGAAGATCTGCCGGGCGCTTTCCTGCAGGAACAGCTCATAGATCGCCGCATCGGCCGACACCGGGCTGAGTTTGCCGTCGAACGCCATCAGGCGGCTGTAGGCCTCGCGGGCCTTGCTGCGGTCTGCTTCGGGCAGGGCGTCGATGGCTTTCTTCAGGGGCTGCGCCATGCCGGGGGCTTCGAACATCTTCTTCAGCTTGGCGGCGAAGGGAGTGGTTTGGTCGTACTGCATGGCGATCATGCTGCGCCCGTCGTGCTTGCCGCTGCCGGCCAGCTCGGCCAGGCGTTCGCCACGCTCGGGGTAGTACCAGGAGTTGGACAGCTGCATGCCATAACCGTGGGGAATGATCCGCTGGTTGGCGGTGCCCAGCCAGCCCTGGGCCGGGTCCTGGTCATAGGGGTGGAGCATCGGGTCGGCATAACCGTCCCAGTCGTAACGGCCTTCCCAGCCCGGCGATGGCAGCAGGCCTTCGCCTTCACGGCGGTTGGGGAAGCGGCCGGTGACCTGCCAGCCGATATGGCTGGCATCGGCGAACAGCATGTTCAGGCCGATGGCGCGAATCTCGCGGCTGGCGTCGGAGGCCCGTTCCACGTTTTGCGCCCGCGTCAGGTCGAAGAACGCATCCAGGCTCTTGTCGTCCGCGAGGTCCGGCTGTTGCAGGGCCAGGCCGTAGCCGGCGTTGAGGTTGCTCGAGCTGTTAAGCAGGGCGCCGTGACGGGTTTCATAGACCGCCTCGCGAATCGGCCGCTGGCCTTTGACGAAGTAGGTTTCGTTGCGCACCACGGCCGGCAGCCATTTGCCGTTGGCTTCGTAATACAGCGCATTGCCCTGGCGCTTGAGTTTTTCCAGGAACAGGTCCTGGTTGTCGCCGGCGACCGAGGTCATGCTCCAGGCCACCTGGCCGTTGAAGCCCTGGACGATCATCGGCAGGCCGGCGATCGAAGCGCCCGCGGCCTGGTACTTGGGCGCGCGGATCTGCACCAGGTTCCACGCCGGCGAGTGGCTGTCGGCGGCCAGCAGGCTTCTGCCGCTGCGGCTGCGCTGTGGCGCGATGGCCCAGTTGCTGGCACCGGCCACGCTCAGCGGGTTGAGTTCGCCGAGCTTGCCGGCGGCGCTGCTGATTTCGCTCAGGCCCGGGACATTCAGGTTGAGGCCCTTGAGTTTGTCGCTCTCGGCCAGCGGCAGCGCTTCGTCCGGGTAGCTCGGGGTCAGCCAGGCGAGCTTGTCGGCGCCGACTTTCTGCGCCAGCACCAGGGCGTTGATTTCTTCCGGCAGGTTGGCCGACTGGCTGAAGTTCAACAGGCAGAAAATCAGCGCCGAATCTTCCGGTTTCCAGTATTCGGGCTTGTAGCCGGTGGCGGCCAGGTCCGGCGGCAGCTTGTCGCGGTAGCGGAACAGGTAGGCGTTGACCCCGCGGGCGTAAACCTCGAAGAAGCGCTTGATCCGTGGGGACGAGGCCTTGTACAGCTCGCCGGCACGGTTCTTCAGGTTGACCGCGCGCATGTAGCGGTCGACGTCCAGCGCATCGGCGCCGGACATCTCGGCCAGCCGGCCCTGGGCCAGCAGGCGCAGGGTCACCATCTGGTTGATCCGGTCGCTGGCGTGCACGTAACCCAGGGCGAACAACGCATCGTGGAAGGTGTTGCTTTCGATCAGCGGCATGCCCATGGCATTACGCCGCACCGAAACGTTCTGGGCCAGGCCCTTGAGCGGTTGCACGCCGGAGGTCGGCGGCAGGCTGTCCTGGGTGTTCCATGACTGGCAACCGGCCAGGCTGAGAACGCCGGCCACTGCCGCGGCAACGCCGAACCGGGGAAGAAAATGTGAGAAGGCTGGCGAGGCCATGGCAAAGCTCCTGCGGGGGGTAGCGTCGATAAAGGCGCTACGTTAGTGAGCAGGCGAGTGCCGCGCAAGCGGGGGCCGAGAGTATTTCTGCGTTGCCGGATAAATAGCCCGCGCCGGCCGCCCGGTGGCTGCCCGAAGCGGAGCAGTCACCGGGGTTTTCCGGCCGGCGATGGGCTGTCGGGCCTCAGGATTTGGGCGGGTTGATACGGGCGGCGATGGCGTAGGCGCGCGCGGTCGCCGGGCGATCGAGGATGCGGTTGAACCAGCGGTGCAGGTTGGGGAAGTCTTCCAGGTTCTGGCTTTGCCACTTGTGGGACACGATCCACGGATAAATCGCCATGTCGGCAATGCTGTATTCGCTGCCAGCGACGAAATCCCGGTCCGCCAGGCGCCGGTCCAGCACCCCGTACAAGCGCGCGGTTTCATCGACGTAGCGTTTGATCGCGTAGGGGATCTTCTCCGGGGCGAACTGGCTGAAATGGTGGTTCTGCCCGGCCATCGGCCCCAGGCCGCCCATCTGCCAGAACAGCCACTGCAGGGCTTCCTGGCGGCCACGCAGGTCCCTGGGCAGGAACTGCCCGGTCTTTTCCGCCAGGTACAGCAGAATCGCCCCGGACTCGAACAGCGACAGCGGGGCGCCGCCGTCGGCCGGCTGATGGTCGACGATGGCGGGGATCCGGTTGTTCGGCGCGATCTTCAGGAACTCGGGCTTGAACTGCTCGCCCTGGCCAATATTGACCGGGTGCACGCTGTAGGGCAGGCCGGTTTCCTCGAGGAACAGGGAAATCTTGTGGCCGTTGGGGGTGGTCCAGTAATACAGATCGATCATGGAGCTCTCCAGGTAAACGAAGGACATTCTGCTACGGACAGCAAACAGCGGTATTCGGTGGTCCGGTCTACATTCGACGGCTTGCCTGTCGGGAGAGGTGATGTTGAAGTGCGTGGAATTCAATGACCCAGCGTGAGAAAAGTTAGCATGGAGCTTCAGACCAATGCGGCGCTGATCCTGATCGATCAGCAACAGGGCATCCTGCATCCCCGGCTCGGGCGGCGTAACAACCCCGAGGCCGAGGAACGCATCGCCGAGTTGCTGGCTTACTGGCGCCAGACGGCGCGGCCGTTGATCCATGTGCAGCACCTGTCCCGCGGCGAGCAGTCGGTGTTCTGGCCGGGGCAGTCGGGAGTGGAGTTTCAGCAGCGGTTCATGCCGCTGGGCACTGAGGCGGTGATCCAGAAGCAAGTGCCGGATGCCTTCTGCGCCACGATCCTGGAGGCCGATTTACGTAAGGCCGGGATCGGCCAGCTGGTGATCGTCGGCGTGGCGACCCACAACTCGGTGGAGTCGACGGCGCGGACCGCCGGCAACCTGGGGTTCGATACCTGGGTGGTGGAGGATGCCTGCTACACCTTTGACAAGGCCGACTTTTTCGGCCAGGCCCACAGCGCCGAGGAGGTGCATGCCATGTCGCTGGGCAATCTGCATGGCGAGTACGCGACGGTGACCACGACCAGGCAGATCCTTCACTCGCCCTTATAGGAGAGAAGCTTGCTCGCGATCAGAACGTCTTGGCACCGCAAGGTCCGAGGCGCCTGCATCGCGAGCAAGCTTCGCTCCTACAGAAGATAAAGGCCGGGCGTCACGCCATCAGGCGCCGTGGCACTTCTTGAATTTCTTGCTGCTGCCACATGGGCAAGGGTCGTTGCGGCCGACATCTTTCAAGGCGTTGCGCACCGGCTCCTGGTGAGCGTGGTTGCAATGCGGACCGTGAACATGGCCGTGGTCGTGATCGTGGTGGTCATGATCGTGGTTGCAGTCAGGGCCATGGACATGGGGTTGCTGGGTCATCGAGGTTGCTCCGGAATAAAATCGGCGGGAATTATCTCGCCTTTGCGCGCCAGGTGCACGTCATGGCCGATGAATAATCCGGTTTCCAGCAAACCGTCCAGGCGATAGGGGATTGGTTGCTGCGGTTCCTTCAGCCATTTCACCACCTGGCGTATCTGCGGCCACAGGTTGGTGCGCACGGGGACCTGGAAGTAGGCGCTGTGCTTGGGGCTGATGGTGAACCAGTGTTCATGTTCCCCCTCCGCCAGCAACACGTCGCCGAGATGAACCCGGTATTCCAGGGCGCGGACGGTCAGGTCGGCATCGTTGGGGTTGTCGACCCGAAAGTGCAAGAGCAGGCGCTGCTCCAGCAAATTAGCCTTGATCACCTCGACCTTGACCAGGTGCACCTGCGGGTCGAGGGTGTCGTCGACGAACCACGAGGCGCAACCCGAAAGCGCCAGCACCGTGAGCAGTCCGAGGGTCCGTAGTGCACGCAGCTGAACGACCATGGGGGTTACTCCGTTTGAGCTCCCAGTCTAGCAACCATGGAGCGCACGCGAGGACAGGCTCAGGGGCGGGTATTCAGCTGGCGAAGTAGCTGGCGCAGCACTTCTTGAATTTCTGCCCGCTGGCGCAGGGGCAGGCGTCGTTGCGACCGGCCTTGAGTTGCACGGTCGGGTCGATGAAATACCAGTGCCCGCTGTTCTGCACGAAGGATGAGCGTTCGCGATGGCTGTGTTCGCCCTGGCTGTCGTGCCAGCGCGCGGTGAAAGTGACGAAGGCATGCTCCGGTTGGCCGCCGAAGACTTCCGAGCTTTCGACTTCCAGGCCCAGCCAGGTGCTTTGCGCGCTCCAGTCGCCGATGGACTGGCGGTCCAGGCCGCTCTGTTGCGCCGGCAGCGTGGTGGCCACCAGATAATCCACCAGGCCCAGCACGTAGGCGCTGTAGCGCGAGCGCATCAGAGCCTCGGCGCAGGGCGCGGGGTGGCCGGCGTGGTAGTGGCCGCAGCAGGCATCCAGCAGGTTGCCGCTGCCGCAGGGACAAATAGAGGTACTCATTGCATTACCACCAGTACTTTCCGAAGTTTTCCGGATTCGCCCAGAACCTGGAATTGAGCCAGTCGGGCACTTGTTTGTATTCAAGCAGATCGTAGGTGAACAGGGTCAGGACCTGTTCGTCGCGCTGGAAACGTTCGCTGGCCTGCAGGGCCAGGGAGAAAAAGTCGGTCTCCTGCCAGCCGCAGGCATTCAGGTCAGCCAGTACCGCGATGCGGCTGGCGTTGAGGTTGCGGATGCCGCCGAGCAGGTTCAGGCCGTCGCGCTTGGGCAGATGCTCCAGGCAGTCGACCGCCAGCGCCAGGTCGAAACGGCGCGCCGCCAGTTCCGCCGGCAAGGGGCCGGGCGCGGTCTGGGCAATGACGGTTTCGGGGTGCGCCTGGCGAAACGCCTCCAGGGCCGGAAACCCGCTGGCGCCGATCAGCAGCAGCTGTTGCGGGGCGTAGCGATCGAGCAGGGCGGCCAGGGCCTGCTGGGGCGTGCGCGAAGAAATACCTGCGGTCATCGAAGTTCCTCACTCTTTGAGTGGCAAAGACTAGCCTGCCCGGACCCGCGGGCCTAGAGCCGTTTTGTCTGAAATGACAGCCGATCCAGGGGAAATCCAGGGGCAAAGCCCGCCAGCCTGATGCTGGCGGAGATTTAAAGCCAGGTCTTTACTCCCCCAATCGGTTCTAAGCCGATTCCCTCAGGAGATAACTAGATGAGCATAGTTCGGACAGCATTACCCTTGGTTCTGCTAACCAGTGTGTTGACTGGTTGCGCAGGTTTGCAGAAAACCGACTGGCCGACCTGCGCCGCTGTCGGGGGCGTCGGCGGGGCCGCGTTGGGTGCGATTGAAAGCTCGTCCTGGGCAGGCTACGGCGCCTTGCTGGGGGCTGGTGTCGCGGCCGGTTATTGCTGGGTGCACGGTGATGGCGACGAAGACGGCGATGGCGTGCCGGACAGTCGCGACAAGTGCCCAGGCACGCCTAAAGGCGTGCAGGTGGACGCCAACGGTTGCCCGCCAGAGCCTGTGGCGGTGGTCGAGGAAGCGGTGGTGGTCAAGGAAGAGACCATTGTCATTCGTGATGTGCACTTCGAGTTCGATTCGGCCAGGCTGACCGCTGCCGACAAGGCCAAGCTCGACACCATCGCCACGCGCCTGAAGCAGGAAGCGCCAAGTGCGCAACTGCGGGTGACCGGGTACACCGACAGCGTGGGCAGCGATACCTACAACCAGCGTCTCTCGGAAAAGCGCGCGCGCTCGGTGACCGAGTACCTGATCAGCGCGGGCGTACCCCGCAGCAGTTTCGTTTCGGTCGTCGGGGCCGGCGAGAGCCAGCCGGTCGCGGATAACAAGACCGCCGACGGCCGGGCGATGAACCGTCGCACGGAAATCAAAATCAACCGCTGATTGCCCGGCGTGATTGCCTGGCATGGGCGGCTTGTGCAGCCGCCCATGCGGGTCTTTACTCCTGTGTGACCGGTATGGGCCGGTGACACAGGAGCATTCATGATGAGTCTTCTCTCGCGAGCCGCCTTGCCGGTTCTACTGCTCGGCAGCCTGCTCACAGGCTGTGCTACCCACAGCGACGGCACTGCCCCCCTCAACCAGCGTACGTGGCCAGTCTGTAGCCTGCTCGGCGGCCTGGTGGGCGGCGGCCTGGGCGCCATTGAAAGCGGTGGCTGGGCCGCGGGTGGCGCGGCACTCGGCCTGGTGACCGGCGGCTTGATCTGCTACGCCCAGGATGGTGACAAGGACGATGACGGCGTGTTCGACCGCCGTGACCGTTGCCCGGACACCCCGGCCAATACCCCTGTCGACAACCGCGGCTGTCCGCTGCCGCAATACCCGGCTGCGACACCTCCGGCAGCCGAGCCGGCGGCGCAATCCGAGGTGATAACCCTCAGCGATCAGGGCGATGTGCTGTTTGCCTTCGACTCGGCGCAGCTGACCCCCGAAGCCCAAAACCAGTTGCAAGGGCTGCTGGCCAAGCTGCAGGGCGCCGACGTGCAGAGCATCAAGGTCATCGGTCACACCGACAGCCAGGGGACGGATGAATACAACCAGAAACTCTCCGAACGCCGCGCCAGCAGCGTCGTCGCCTTCCTCCTGAGCCAGGGCCTGACGCCGGACAAACTGACCAGCCAGGGCAAGGGCGAGAGCGAGCCGGTCGCTGATAATGACACCGAAGAAGGGCGGGCGCAGAACCGCCGGGTGGAGTTGCATATTCAGCGTTGAGCACCAGGCGCCAGGGCGGCTTGGCAGGGGCGGCGGGAGAATTTTCGCCGCCCTCTGGCTTATCCCTCGCCGAAGTCGTTACTGTGCGCGCAAAGAAAAATTCGCAAGGGGGGCATATGAAGGTGTTTTGGGGGCTGGGCAAGCTGTTGACGCTGCTGTTCTGGTTGCTGGTGCTATTTAATCTGGTCAGCCCGCTGATCAATCCGATTCATCTGTTGCTCAATCTGGCAGGCAGCCTGTTGCTGCTGACCCACCTGATGGAGCTGCTGCTGTTCAACGGCAGTCTCAAGGGCCGTGCCCACCCTTGGCGCGATCGCCTGCAGATTCTCCTGACCGGCATTTTCCACCTGCAGACCTTCAAGGCGGCGAAGCCCGCGGAGGTCGGCCATGCGTAAGCTCTGCCTGCTCGCGGTACTGTGCAGCCCGCAGGTTTTGGCCCAGGTGGTGACAGTCGAGACCCACTCCCTGATGCGCCTGCCCAACACCACCAGCAGCCTGCAACTGGAGCGCCTGGAAGTGGCCGACTACGGCACCTTGCTGATTCCGTCCACGGTCACCGAGGTCAAGGTCGGCGAGTTGCGTCTGGGGCGCGAGGCGCGGATCGCTATCGTTCCGGCTGAACAAAGCCTGCAACTGGACATCGACCATGCCGATCTGGAGGCCGGCAGCCAGATCACCTCTCGCGGGGCTCCGGGGACCTATGAGAAGGCGGCCAAGCCCGGACGCAACCTGACGCTGCGCATCACCTCGCTGCAGGCCGGGGAGCTCTCGGTGGATGCGCGCGGCGGCACCGGCGCGCCGGGTTATGTCGGCCTCGATGGCGCCAACGGCGAGGAGCCGGGTTGCACCTGGGGCCAGGCCGGGCGTGGCGCCGATGGCGACAATGGCGGTGATGGCCAGCCGGGAGCGGCGGGCGCCCAGGTGCGGGTCGAACTACCGCGGGATTACCCGGCGGAGCAGATCAAGGTCTTAGTCGATGGTGGGGCCGGCGGTCCGGCCGGTGCGGGCGGCAAACCCGGGGCCGGGGGCAAGTCCAAAGGCTGCTTCGTCTATCGCGCCGACGGTGGCAAGAGCGGCCGTCCTGGTGCCGAAGGCCATGCAGGGCCGGCAGGCCCCGCGGGTTCGGTAACCGTGCAACGCCTGTAGGCGGCCTTCGAACAGGCGCTGCTGACTCTGACGCTATCGCGGGCAAGCCTCGCTCCTACACCATTGTGCTGTCTGTAGGCGCGAGGCTTGCCCGCGATGCTTTTTCCGGTATCGGCTTTTAGAACATCGGCCGGGCCGCCGCCACCGCCACCAACAACAGACCAATGATCAGATTGATCCCCACCAATTTCCGAATATTGCCCAGGGTCGTGGCCCCCGTCGGCCAGTCCTCGGCCGCCACCGCCTGACGCAGCGCTGGCAGCTGCAACGACTGGATCCGGATAAACAGCGCGGTCATCACCACATACAGGCCCATCATCACCTGCACATAACGCGGCGCGGTCTCGAAGCCGCTGAAACGCAGGTGGATCAGGCCGACGCCGCTGATCGGCAACAGCACCACCGCGACCCAGACCCAGACGAAAAACCGTGGGAACACTTCTGCCCACAGCTTCAATCGCGCCGGCCCTTCAAGGGCCGCCACCGCCGCGGGGCGCAGCACCATCCAGGCGAAAAACATGCCGCCGACCCAGACCAGGGCGGCCAGGACATGCAGGGTGTAGGCAAGGGCAAAGGCTGTCATTCGGGTACTCCGTTCTGCGCGGGATGAATTAGCGGGGTATGATAGCGGCCGATCCGAACCACTGAAAATTTATCCAGCGTTTCTCGCGCCCGAAGAACCATGATCAGCAACGAACTCAAAACCACGATCCAGGGCGCCTACTCGCGTTTTCTCGAAGCCAAGAGCCTGAAACCGCGTTACGGCCAGCGCCTGATGATCGCCGAAGTGGCCAAGGTCCTGGGCGATGTCGATACCGACGACGAAGGCCGGCGTTCTGGCGACCCGGCTGTGGTGGCCGTGGAGGCGGGCACCGGTACCGGCAAGACCGTGGCCTACAGCCTGGCCGCGATCCCGACCGCCAAGGCCGCCGGCAAGCGCCTGGTGATCGCCACCGCCACCGTCGCCCTGCAGGAGCAGATCGTCTACAAGGACCTGCCCGACCTGATGCGCAACAGCGGGCTGAACTTCACCTTCTCCCTGGCCAAGGGCCGTGGCCGCTACATGTGCCTGTCCAAGCTCGACATGCTGCTGCAGGAAGGCCACGCGCAAACCGCCACCGCCCAGCTGTTCGAAGAAGAAGGCTTCAAGATCGAGGTCGACGAGGTCAGCCAGAAGCTGTTTACCAGCATGATCGAGAAGCTCGCCGGCAATAAATGGGACGGTGACCGCGACAGCTGGCCCACCGCCCTGGAAGACTCTGACTGGGCGCGCCTGACCACCGACCATAGCCAGTGCACCAACCGCCATTGCCCGAACTTCGGCCAGTGCGCCTTCTACAAGGCCCGCGAAGGCATGGGCAAGGTCGACGTGATCGTCACCAACCACGACATGGTCCTGGCCGACCTGGCCCTGGGCGGCGGCGCGGTGTTGCCGGACCCGCGCGACACCCTCTATGTGTTCGACGAAGGCCACCACCTGCCGGACAAGGCCATCGGCCACTTCGCCCATTACACTCGCTTGCGTTCCACCGCCGACTGGCTGGAGCAGACCGCCAAGAACCTCACCAAGCTGCTGGCCCAGCACCCGTTGCCGGGCGATCTGGGCAAGCTGATCGAGCAGGTGCCGGAGCTGGCGCGGGAGATCAAGACCCAGCAGCAGTTCATGTTCACCGCCTGCGAACAACTGGCCGACTTCAAGACCGGCGAAGACATGGAGGGCCGCGAGCGGCCGCGCCACCGTTTTGTCGGCGGGCTGATCCCCGACCATATGCGCGAAATGGGCATCGAGCTGAAAAAAGGCTTCTCGCGCCTGACCGACCTGTTCACCCGCCTGACCGACCTGCTCAAGGAAGGCATGGACGGCGAGGTCAATATCGGCATCGCCAGCAACCAGGCCGAAGAGTGGTACCCGCTATTCGGCAGCCTGCTGTCGCGCGCCTCGGGCAACTGGGAACTGTGGACTGCCTTCACCACCGAAGACCCGGAAGACAATCCGCCGATGGCACGCTGGCTGACCCTGGCGGAAAGCGGCTCGCTGTTCGACATCGAGGTCAACGCCAGCCCGATCCTCGCCGCGGAAATGCTCCGTCGCAACCTGTGGAACGTGGCCTATGGCGCGCTCGTGACCTCCGCCACCCTGACCGCCCTGGGCAGCTTCGATCGCTTCCGCATGCGTGCCGGGCTGCCGAAAAAGGCCGTGACGGCGGTGGTGCCCAGCCCCTTCCATCACGCCGACGCCGGGGTGCTGCGCGTCCCCGACCTGCGCGCCGACCCACGGGATGCGCCGGCCCACACCGCGGCGATCATCCGCGACCTGCCGGAGCTGGTGGAGGGCTCGCGGGGCACCCTGGTGCTGTTCTCGTCGCGCAAGCAGATGCAAGACGTGTTCGACGGCCTCGATCGCGACTGGCGCAAGCAGGTGTTCATTCAAGGCAACCTGTCGAAACAGGAAACACTGAACAAGCACAAGGCGCGGGTCGATGGCGGCGATTCCAGCGTGCTGTTCGGCCTGGCCAGTTTTGCCGAGGGTGTGGACCTGCCCGGCGCCTACTGCGAGCACGTGGTGATCGCCAAGATCCCGTTCTCGGTGCCGGACGATCCGGTGGAGGCCGCGCTGGCCGAGTGGATCGAAGCCAGGGGCGGCAACCCGTTCATGGAAATCTCGGTGCCGGACGCCTCGCTCAAGCTGGTCCAGGCCTGCGGTCGCCTGCTGCGTACCGAACAGGACCGCGGCACCATCACCCTGCTGGACCGGCGCCTGGTCACCCAGCGTTATGGCAAGGCTATTCTCAATGCGTTGCCGCCGTTCCGCCGGGAAATTTCCTGAGCGCGGCCGGCCTGTGGGCCGGTCGCGTTGTCCATTGCATATCCCTCTGATTGCACACAGGCCGCTCATCGGCCGTTAAGGAGCACCAGGTCTCTATGATTCGCCGTTCGTTACCCGCTGTAATCTTTGCTCTGCTGTTCGCCACGCCGCTGCTCGCCGCGCCCGCGGGGCAACAGACGCTGTTCAACTTTGTCCGGCCTGCCGATGTGGTGCAGGTGGCGACAGTGGATGCCAGCCTGCCGCAAGCCAACACGGAGCAGACGGCCGAGGGCGAAGTGCTGCGCCGGGTGACCTTCAATCCGGCGATTCAACCCAGCCTGCGCCTGACCCCGCAGACCGGTGCCTGGGATTGGTCGCAGTCCGGGGTCATGAGCCTGCGGATCCAGAGCGCGATGAACTGGGCCCTGACCCTGTACGTGAAGATCCAGAGCAATGACGGCAAGACCCTGGTCAGTCGCATCGACCTGCCGGCCGGCCCGGCGCAGACCCTGCTGGTGCCGCTGGTTGCCAGTTCGCCGCTGAGCCAGGGCATGAAGGCCGGTCCGCCGATGCCGATGACCTTCGAAGGCCAGCGCGTGCTGCTGGCCAGCAGCGAAGGCGAGCTGGACCGCAGCCAGGTGGTCTCGGTGACCTTGTCCATGGATCAACCGAAAGCCGCCCAGAGCATCCTGCTCGAACGTTTTGGCGTGCAGGACGGCGAGGCGGTGGTCAAGGCGGCCTACGGTGGTCTGGTGGATGCCTACGGCCAGTCGACCCGCGCCAAGTGGCCGGAAAAGATCGCCAGCGACGAGCAGCTCAAGGCCGCGGCGAGCAAGGAACAACAGCAATTGAAAACCTGGCTGGCCGAACGTGAGCGCGCCTCCCTGGACACCTTCGGTGGCTGGAGCAACGGACCGGCCTTCAAGGCCAGTGGTTTCTTCCGTACCGAGAAGCGCGATGGCCGCTGGTATCTGGTGACGCCCCAGGGGCATCCGTTCTATTCCCTGGGGGTCAATGCGGTCGCCGCGGACGACAGCCAGACTTATATCGTCGGCCGTGAATGGATGTTCGCGACACTGCCCAACGTCGGCGAGCCGCTGGCCGGTTATTACGGCGAAGGCGACAACCGCGGCGGCAATGGCGCCGACCAGGGCCGCGCCTACAACGCCGGTCGCTGGTACGACTTCTATGGCGCCAACCTGCAGCGCACCTACGGCGTGCCTTGCACCCCGGGCAGCGAAACCAAGGCCGGTGTGGCGGACGCCGCCAAGGCCGACGCTCAGGGGGCCCAGGCCGGTCCGGGCACCGAGCCGCCAGCCGCGGTAGCTTGCCCCGCCGCGGCCCTGGATCAGAAACGCTGGGCCAGCCACACCCTGGATCGCCTGCAAGCCTGGGGCTTCAACACCATCGGCAACTGGAGCGCGCCGGCGCTGGGCCTGAACGACCGCGTGCCCTACACCTTGCCGCTGTCGATCGTCGGCGACTATGCAAGCATCAGCACCGGTACCGACTGGTGGGGCGGCATGCCCGATCCGTTCGATCCGCGTTTTGCCATGGCCACCGAGCGCGCCGTGGCCATTGCCGCCCGCGATCACCGCGACGATCCCTGGCTGATCGGCTACTTCGCCGACAACGAACTGGCCTGGGCCGGCCCTGGCGATGACCCCAAGTCGCGTTATGCCCTGGCATACGGCACGTTGCGCATGACCACCGACGTGCCGGCCAAGCGTGCGTTCCTCAAGCAACTGCGCGACAAGTACCGTAACCAGGAGGGCCTGTCGAAGGCCTGGGGCATCAACCTGACCGCCTGGGAACTGATGGAAGACCCGGGGTTCGAGCCGCCTTTGCCTAGCCCGGAACACCCGGAGATCGAAGCCGACTTCAAATACTTCCAGAAGGTCTTTGCCGACACCTACTTCAAGACCATCTCCGATTCGCTGAAATGGCACGCGCCGAACCACCTGCTGCTGGGCGGACGCTTCGCCATCAGCACCCCCGAGGCCGTGGCGTCCTGCGCCCAGTATTGCGATGTGTTGAGTTTCAACATGTACACCCTCAAGCCACAGGACGGTTACGACTTTGCCCGGCTGAACACGCTGGACAAGCCGGTCCTGATCACCGAGTTCAACTTCGGCTCCCGGGATCGCGGCCCATTCTGGGGTGGCGTGACCGAGCTGGTGCGGGAGGAGGATCGCGGCCCGGCCTATGCCCAATTCCTCAAGCAGGCGTTGAGCGAACCGTCGATTGTCGGCGTGCACTGGTTCCAGTACCTCGATCAACCGGTCACCGGCCGTCTGCTGGACGGCGAGAACGGCCATTTCGGCCTGGTGGGCATCACCGATGTGCCGTTCCAGGGTTTTGTCGACAGCGTGCGCAAGAGCAACCTGCAGGCCCTTGAGCAGTTGGGCAAGGAAGCCGGGAAGGCCAAGGCAGAGGCCGACAAGACCGCGGGTCATGCCGATGGTGGCAAGCCGGGCCATGATGGCAAGGGCGCAGGGCAGGGCGGCGGCCATGCGGGTGGGCATTCGGCGAATGGCCATTGATCGCTGAACCGCGCCTTTAGGGTACGGCTTCCCTCGCGCGGGCCGGTCCGCCTCTACACTCACGTAGGGGTTGGCCGGCCCGCGCTGCGTTCAATGTCCGTCGATTTCTGAACAATTCTTCCGGTGGATCGCCACCGGGCTCGCTTCTGTTCCCAAAACCCTCAAGGGCTGGAACAATGCGCACCACTTTGTAGAGCATGGTCTGGGGGAGTCACGGGTGCAGATTCAGGGTCATTACGAGCTTAAGTTCGAGGCGGTGCGCGAAGCCTTCGCGGCACTCTTCGAGGATCCCCAGGAGCGCGGCGCGGCGTTGTGCATTCAGATCGGCGGGGAAACCGTGCTCGACCTCTGGGCCGGCACCGCCGACAAGGACGGCAGCGAGGCCTGGCACAGCGATACCATCGCCAACCTGTTTTCCTGCACCAAGACCTTTACCGCAGTCACCGCCCTGCAACTGGTGGCCGAAGGCAAGTTGCAGCTGGACGCGCCGGTTGCCCGGTATTGGCCTGAATTCGCTGCGGCCGGCAAGGAAGCGATTACCCTGCGTCAGTTGCTCTGCCATCAGGCCGGGCTGCCGGCCTTGCGTGAGCTGCTGGCGCCGGAAGCGCTCTACGACTGGCAAACCATGGTCGATGCCCTCGCGGCGGAGGCTCCTTGGTGGACACCGGGTGAAGGTCATGGTTATGCGGCCATTACCTATGGCTGGCTGGTGGGTGAGTTGCTGCGGCGGGCTGACGGGCGTGGTCCCGGCGAGTCCATCGTGGCACGGGTCGCCAGGCCGCTGGGGCTGGATTTCCATGTCGGCCTGGCGGACGAGGAGTTTTACCGCGTGGCGCACATCGCCCGGGGCAAGGGCAATGTCGGCGACGCGGCCGCGCAGCGCCTGCTGCAAGTGACCATGCGCGAACCCACGGCCATGACCACCCGGGCGTTCACCAACCCGCCGTCGATCATGACCAGTACCAACAAGCCGGAATGGCGGCGCATGCAACAGCCAGCGGCCAATGGCCATGGCAATGCCCGCAGCCTGGCCGGGTTCTACAGCGGCCTGCTCAATGGCAGCCTGCTGGAAGCGGACATGCTCGAAGAGCTGGCGCGCGAACACAGCGTCGGCATGGACAAGACCCTGTTGACCCAGACCCGTTTCGGCCTGGGTTGCATGCTTGATCAGCCGCAGGTGGCCAACGCGACCTTCGGTCTCGGCCCACGCGCCTTCGGCCATCCGGGAGCGGGTGGCTCCATCGGTTTTGCCGATCCTGAGTACGATGTGGCCTTCGGTTTTGTCACCAATACCCTGGGTCCGTACGTGCTGATGGATCCAAGGGCGCAGAAGTTAGTGAGGGTTCTGTCGGATTGTCTGTAAAAAAGTTGCTGTCAGGAATTTTTTTGCCTAAACATGAGTAAAAGCATCAGCAAGGAACCCTGTGGCTTTTATACTTTCAAAGCGTCTGTTTGTACGGTTCGTAGAGACCGTAATTTTTCATCTCATTTTGTGGATATCCCATGTCGTCGAACAAGTCTTTAGCCTTGGCTCTTTGCCTCACTGTCACCGGTTGTGCACAAACTCCACAAAATGACGTAGAAGGTGGGCATTGGTGGTCTTTCGGTTCCGATAAGACCGCCAGCAAGGAAGCGGTGCAACCGGCAGCAAAAGCAGCTGCCAACGAGGTTTCCGCGGTCAAGTCCGCCGCCACATCCACCGCCAAGTCCGCGACCGCTCCTGCCGCAGCCAAGGTCGAAACCGCAACCGCTTCCGTCGCTGCTCCGGCCGCCAAGGCCGAGACCACCAACTGGTGGTGGCCGTTCCCTTCCAAGGACACGAGCAAAGACGCAGTCAAAGAGCCAGTAGCCGACGCCAAAGCCAAGGCGGATGCCGCGACCGCGGCTCCGAAGGTCGCCAAGACCGAGACCGGCAACTGGTGGTGGCCGTTCAATCAGCAGCCCAAGTCTCCGACCAAGGCAGATGTGAAAGACATCCCGATGCCGGATCCAAAAATCACCCAGGCCTGGCTGGACGACTACGAGCCGCGCCTGCGTGAAGCCATCAAGGACAGCCGCCTGCAACTGGAGCGTCGCGAGAACACCCTGGTGGTGATCGCCCCGGTCGACGGTTCGTTCAATCCGGATCGCCCGGCCATGTTGCTGCCGGTCACCCTGAGCCCGTTCACCCGCGTGGCCAAGGCCGTGGGTACCGACGCCAAGACTTCCGTGCTGGTACTGGGCCATGCCGACACCACCGGTGCCGCGGCGGCCAACCAGAAGCTGAGCCGTGACCGTGCGCAGTCCGTTGCCGCGATTTTCAGCCTCACTGGCCTGAAGCGCGATCGCCTGATGCTGCGCGGCATGGGTTCGGTGATGCCTCGTGCGGCCAACGACAGCGCCGAAGGGCGTGCGCTGAACCGTCGCGTGGAAATCATCGTCACCCAGCGCAGCACCATGCTGGCCCTGCTGAGCAAGTACAACCAGCCGACTCCATCCGAGGCTGAACTGGTTGCCGTACAGGATGTGAAACCAGTCGTTCCTGCTGCTTCCTCGAAGAAAGCCGTCGCCGCGAAGAAAGCCGCTCCGGCGAAAAAAGCCCCAGCCAAGAAGCCTGTAGCGAAGAAAGAAACCGCCAAGAAGACCACCACTGCCAAGGCTCCGGCCAAGGCGAGCGAACAGGCGAAGAACTGATTCATCAGGCATCGGGCAAAAGGAACCTGCAATGACCCAGGGACTGGCGGACATGCGCCGCGACTACACCCGTGACGGACTGACCGAAGCCCAGGCTCCGGTCGAGCCCTTCACGCTGTTTCACCGATGGTTCGCGGAGGCGGTGAAAACCGAGCAGCCGCCGGTCGAGGCCAACGCCATGACCCTGGCGACCGTTGACGAAGAAGGGCGCCCCCATTGCCGCATCCTGCTGCTCAAGGGGCTGGATGCGCAGGGGTTCACCTTTTTCACCAACTACGACAGCGCCAAGGGGCAGCAACTGGCCGCACGGCCTTTTGCCGCCATGACCTTCTTCTGGCCGGCCCTGGAGCGTCAGGTGCGTATCGAGGGGCGGGTGGTCAAGGTCACCGCCGAGGAGTCCGATGCCTACTTCCAGGTCCGCCCGCTGGGCAGCCGCCTGGGCGCCTGGGCATCGCCGCAGAGCCAGGTGATCGCCGATCGCCAGGAGCTGGAAGCCTTGCTCAAGAACACCGAGGAGCGCTTCAGCGATACCCAGCCCCATTGCCCCGAGCACTGGGGTGGTTATCGCCTGTTACCGGAGCGCATCGAGTTCTGGCAAGGGCGCGCGAGCCGTTTGCACGATCGCCTGAACTACCGCCTGCAAGGTGCCGACTGGGTGCGTGAGCGCCTGGCCCCCTGAACCAGGAATCAGGTCATTCGCCGGGATAACCGGCCGCGGCGGCTTCTAGCCACTGTGGCAGGTCCCGGCGTTTTACTTTCTGGCGATGGGCATTCGCCAGCTGTTGCAGCATGAAGGATTTCTTCTTCTCGTCCCCGTGGGCCAGTGACAGCGCCAGGTCCCGGTCCATCCAGCGCTTGATCCGTACATACAGCCACCAATGGAAGTACAGGCCGGCAACGGTGGTCACGACAATGATGAAGTAATCCATGGAAAATCCTTTGGCCGGTGGCGCAACTCGGGAAATAAGCGCTACCGTGTGAAGAGTTTTTATATTCAAGCAGTCTGTACTGCTGCTGAATGGAACCCATTTTATCCGGGCGACGCCGTGACAGGCGTCAAGCTGCGGAGTTTAATGATTATCTGTCCTTTGGAGTTGATCCTATGCGTAAGTCTGTTTTGCTGGTTGCTTCCTTTTCCACGATGGCCATGTTGCTCACCGGTTGCCAATCCAATCTGTCCGGTGACTCTTACTCCCGTGACGAGGCGCGTCGCGTACAGACCGTTCGCATGGGCACCATCGAATCTCTGCGTCCGGTGAAAATCGAAGGCACCAAGACCCCGATCGGCGGCCTCGCCGGTGCAGCGGTCGGCGGCGTTGGCGGTAGCGCCATCGGCGGCGGCAAAGGCAGCATCGTGGCGGCGGTCATCGGTGCGGTGGCGGGCGGCCTGATCGGTTCCGCCACCGAGGAAGGTCTGACCCGTACCCAGGGCGTGGAAATCACCGTGCGTGAAGACGACGGCAGCATGCGTGCCTATGTACAACAGGTTGAACAAAACGAAGTGTTCCGCGTTGGCGAGCGCGTACGCATCATGAGCGTCAACGGCACCAGCCGTGTCGCCCACTAAGCGTTAACCGCGACAAAACAAAACCCCGGCCAGGCAACTGGTCGGGGTTTTGTGTTTTCAGCCCTGGCAACGCCGGCGGTTATGCCGGCAGTTGTGGATTCTTGCGGCTGGCCGCGGCTGTCACCGCGTAGCCGATCAGGGCGGCGAAGAGCGAGCCGGTGAGGATGCCCATGCGGTCCATGCCGGCGTATTCGCTGCTGCCGGGCACAAAGGCCAGGGAACCCACGAACAGACTCATGGTGAAGCCGATCCCGCAGAGGATCGCCACGCCCAGCACCTGGCCCCAGTTGGCGCCGGCGGGGAGGGCGGCCAGCCCCATCTTCACCGCCAGCCAGGTCAGGCCGAATACACCGACGGTCTTGCCCAGCAGCAGGCCGATGGCGATGCCCATGGGCACATAGTGGGTGAAGCTTTCCACGGTGATGCCCTGCAGCGACAGTCCGGCATTGGCGAAGGCGAACAGCGGCAGGATGCCGTAGGCGACCCACGGATGCAGCGCATGTTCCAGGCTCAGCAGCGGCGAAGGCTCGGCATTGCGGGTGCGCAGCGGGATGCAGAACGCCAGCGTCACGCCGGCCAGGGTTGCGTGGACGCCACTCTTGAGCACGCAGACCCAAAGGATCAGGCCGATGATCAGGTACGGCCCGAGCTTGACCACCCCCAGGCGGTTCATCGCCACCAGCGCCACCAGGCAGGCAGCCGCGAGTACCAGCGACAGGGTCGACAGGGCGCCGGAGTAGAAAATCGCGATGACGATGATGGCCCCTAGGTCGTCGATGATCGCCAGCGTCATCAGGAACAGCTTCAGCGACACCGGAACCCGCTTGCCCAGCAGGGCCAGCACGCCGAGGGCGAAGGCGATGTCGGTGGCCATGGGGATCGCCCAGCCGCTGAGCGCGGGCGGGTTGTCCTTGTTGAGGAACCAGTAGATCAGCGCCGGCACTACCATGCCGCCGATGGCGGCGGCGCCCGGCAGGACGATCTGCGAAGGCTTGGACAGGTGGCCGTCGAGGACCTCTCGCTTGACCTCCAGGCCGATCAGCAGGAAGAACATGGCCATCAGGCCGTCATTGATCCACAGCAGCAGCGGCTTGGCGATTTTCAGGGCGCCGATCTGGGCGACCACGGGAGTGTCCAGCAGGCCGTTGTACAGCCAGGACAGCGGTGAGTTGTTGATGATCAGGGCAAGCACGGCAGCGGCAATCAATAACAGACCGCTGGCAGCTTCCAACTGAAAGAAACGCGTGAAAGTGCTACGCAGAGGCAAGGTCGCTCTCCATCAGAAAACTAAAAAGGTGGCACACCCTAACCCGTACTGTTAGTTGTTAAAACAAAAGTTATATTCTTTTTTGTTATATGCAGCAGAGCAGCGGCCTGCTGGAAAACCAGCCTAGCAGTTGTGTATCCAATTGATTCAAAACTGTACCTGTGAGCGACCAGGGATGTTTCCTAACATGTCCGGCCCCAGCCCGACGGGCCGGGGACTTTTGCCTGTTGCAGCGCCCGATTTTCCTTGTGCCTGGATCGCCTATGCTGGGTGCACTTCATCTTTCGGCGTCCATGTGGCGTTCGAGCCAACGAGAAAACACCATGAGCGACAACCGTCAGTGGGCCCGCGAGGCCATCCGGATCATCGAAGCCGACTTCCAGCGCAGCGCCGACACCCACCTGATTCCCTTGCCCCTGCCGGGCCTGCCGGGCATCGAGCTGTATTTCAAGGACGAGTCCAGCCATCCCACCGGCAGCCTCAAGCATCGCCTGGCGCGTTCGTTGTTCCTCTATGCGCTGTGTAACGGCTGGCTCAAGCCCGGGGCGCCGGTGATCGAGGCGTCAAGTGGTTCGACGGCGATTTCCGAGGCCTATTTCGCGCGCTTGCTGGGCTTGCCGTTCATTGCGGTGATGCCGGCCACCACGTCCCAGGAAAAGATCGCGCAGATCGCCTTCTACGGCGGCAAGAGCCATCTGGTGCAGGACCCGACGCAGATCTACGCCGAGTCGGAGCGCCTGGCCCGGGAGGGCGGCGGGCATTTCATGGACCAGTTCACCTACGCCGAGCGCGCCACCGACTGGCGGGCGAACAACAACATCGCCGAGTCGATCTTCCAGCAGCTGCGCTTCGAGCGTTACCCGGAGCCCAAATGGCTGATCTCCAGCCCGGGCACTGGCGGCACCACCGCCACCCTGGGGCGTTATGTGCGGTATCGCCAGCATTGCACCCGGGTGCTGTGCGCCGACGCCGAGCGTTCGGTGTTCTTCGATTACTACCAGAGCGGTGATGCCAGCCTGCGCCTGGATTGCGGTTCGCGCATCGAAGGGATCGGCCGGCCACGGGTCGAGGCGTCGTTCCTGCCCAAGGTGATCGATGCGATGGTCAAGGTGCCGGATGCCCTGTCGCTGGCGGCCATGCATTACCTGGCGCAGCGCCTGGGGCGGCGGGTGGGCGGTTCCAGTGGTACCAACCTGATCGGCGCGCTGATGGCGGCGCAGCAGATGAAACAGGCCGGGGAGAGTGGCTCGATCGTCGCCATCCTGTGTGACGGTGGCGAGCGTTATGCGACCACTTATTACGATCAGGCCTGGCTGGCCGCTCAGGGCTACGAATTGAGGGAGTTGATCGAGAGCGTGGCGGCGAGTGTGGAGCGTGGCGAGGCGTTGCCGGCCAGCGTATTGCGCGCCGGCATCTGAGCGTGCAAGCCCGCTCCCCTGAGGAGCGAGCCTGTTTGTGACAAGGCCCCTGTAGCAGGGGCCTTTTTTTACGCCTCGATCCCGAGGATATTGCGCGCCACGGCTTCGGCGATGCGGATCCCGTCGACTCCCGCCGACAGAATGCCGCCGGCATAACCGGCACCTTCACCGGCCGGGTATAGGCCTTTCACGTTCAGGCTCTGCATCGATTCGTCACGGGTAATGCGCAGCGGCGACGAGGTGCGGGTCTCGATTCCGGTCAGCACCGCGTCGTGCAGGGAGTAACCCTTGATCTGCCGCTCGAAAGCCGGCAGCGCTTCGCGGATCGCCTCGATGGCGAAGTCCGGCAGGGCCAGGGCCAGGTCGCCCAGGGCGACGCCCGGCTTGTAGGACGGCTCGACGCTGCCCAGGGCGGTGGACGGCTTGCCGGCGATAAAGTCGCCGACCAGTTGCGCCGGGGCTTCGTAGTTGCTGCCGCCGAGCACGAAGGCGTGGGATTCCAGGCGCTCCTGCAGCTCGATACCGGCCAGCGGGCCGCCCGGGTAATCCACTTCCGGGGTGATGCCGACCACGATGCCGGAGTTGGCGTTGCGCTCATTGCGTGAGTACTGGCTCATGCCGTTGGTGACCACGCGGTTTGGCTCGGAGGTCGCCGCCACCACGGTGCCGCCCGGGCACATGCAGAAGCTGTAGACCGAACGGCCGTTCTTCGCGTGGTGCACCAGCTTGTAGTCGGCGGCGCCGAGCTTCGGGTGACCGGCGTACTTGCCCAGGCGTGCGCTGTCGATCAACGACTGCGGGTGTTCGATGCGGAAACCCACGGAGAACGGCTTGGCCTCCATGTACACGCCACGGCCATGGAGCATGCGGAAGGTGTCGCGGGCGCTGTGGCCGAGGGCCAGGATCACGTGTTTCGAGTGAATCTGTTCGCCGCTGTTGAGCTCGACGCCGACCAGCTGGCCGTCTTCGATCAGCACGTCGGTAACCCGTTGCTCGAAACGCACTTCACCGCCCAGGGCGATGATCTGCTGGCGCATGTTCTCGACCACGCCGGTCAGGCGGAAGGTGCCGATGTGCGGCTTGCTGACGTAGAGGATCTCTTCCGGCGCGCCGGCCTTGACGAACTCGTGCAGGACCTTGCGGCCGTGGTGTTTCGGGTCCTTGATCTGGCTGTACAGCTTGCCGTCGGAGAAGGTCCCCGCGCCGCCTTCGCCGAACTGCACGTTGGATTCCGGGTTGAGCACGCTTTTGCGCCACAGGCCCCAGGTGTCCTTGGTGCGCTGGCGCACTTCCTTGCCGCGCTCGAGGATGATCGGCTTGAAACCCATCTGCGCCAGCAGCAGGCCGGCGAAAATCCCGCAGGGGCCGAAACCCACCACGATCGGGCGCTGCGCCAGGTCGGCGGGCGCCTGGCCGACGACCTTGTAGCTGACATCCGGCGCCGGGTTGACGTTACGGTCGTCGGCGAACTTGTGCAGCAGCCTGGCCTCGTCGCGCACGTTCAGATCGAGGGTGTAGATGAAGCACAGCTCGGACGACTTCTTGCGCGCGTCGTAGCTGCGCTTGAACAGGGTGAAGTCGAGCAGGTCCTCGTTGGCGATGCCCAGGCGCTGCAGGATGGCAGGGCGCAGGTCTTCATCGGGATGGTCGATCGGCAGCTTGAGTTCGGTGATTCGTAACATGACAGGGTCCGGTTCGCGGGACGCACCAATGCGTCAGGGCGGTTTTACAAACCGGCGATTATAAGCCGCAAAGCCCGGACCCCGTGAGGTTAAAACGGTTGCCCGTCGCCTCAGTCGCTGCGCGAGCCGCCGAAATAGGCGCAACCGCGCTGGATCTGGCCATCGACCCGCAGTTCCGCCGTCAGGTGCTGCACGCTGCCGGTCTTGCTGTCCACGCAGCGCTGCGGCGCGACCCAGAGTTCGACATGGCGGTTGTTGGCTTCGCTGCTGAGGTTGAAACGGCCGTCGCCCAGTTGCTCTTCCAGGTAGGGCAGCGCTAGCGCCGGCTGGCCGGCGCGTTCGATGCGCATGCCCTTGGCGCTGACGTCGACGTTCCAGTCCGGGGCCTTGCCACTGGCTCGCAGGATCAGGCGGGGGAAGTCGGGATCGCTGCAGGCGTCGTTCGAGCGTTCGACGCGGTACAGCTGGCTCAGCGCCACTTCACTGTCGGCGCCGCCGGACTTGCTCGGGGAGAAATGCCCACGCAGGTCGGCGAACAACGTGCCCTGCTGGTCGGCCAGGCTGGCGGCTTCCTGGAGGATGCTGGTACCGCCGTTGTCCTTGACCACATAACGCTGCTCGCCGACGCAGGGCTTGAACAGCAACTGGCCGTCGGCGGCGGTCAGCGTGCCCTGCATGCGGGTCTGGCCGGCCTGGGACTGCGTCCGGGACTGGCCATCGAACACCGACAGCATCTGGCAACCGGCAAACAGGGGGAGCAGGGCAATACAAACAAGGGAACGGGCGGCACGCATCGTCGGGTCTCCAATCAAGTGCCGCCACGTTACGCAGCCTGACCGTTCATCACAACCCTGGATCCATTTACGTCTCTGTAGGAAGGCGCTGCGGTGTGCCGGGTGCAGCGCTATCGCGAGCAAGCTTCGCTCCTGCAGAGGCGTGGGTCAGCCGACGATAAAGGTCTGGCCAGTCTGCAGGCCTTCCACGCTCTTGGCATAGGCCAGCGCCACATCGGCGCCGGGAACCGGTTTGTAGCCACGGAAGTACGGGGCGTAGCTGTCCATGGCTTCTTCCAGCACGGTCGGGCTTACCGAGTTCACCCGCAGGCCGCGTGGCAGTTCGATGGCGGCGGCGCGGACGAAGCCGTCGATGGCGCCGTTGACTAGGGCCGCCGAGGCGCCGCTGCGGATCGGGTCGCGGTTGAGGATGCCGGAGGTGAAGGTGAACGAGGCGCCGTCGTTGGCGAACTCGCGGCCGATCAGCAGCAGGTTGACCTGGCCCATCAGCTTGTCCTGCAGGCCCAGGGCGAAGTGCTGGGCGCTCATCTCGCCCAGCGGCGCGAAGCTGACATTGCCCGCGGCGCAGATCAGCGCGTCGAACCGGCCGGTTTGCTCGAAGAGCGCGCGGATCGAGGCGCTGTTGCTGATATCCACCTGGAAGTCACCGCTAGTGCGGCCGATGCGGATGATTTCATGGCGTTGCGACAGCTCTTTGTCGACGGCCGAACCTATGGTGCCGTTGGCGCCGATCAGAAGGATTTTCATGGGGCGGTTCCTCGCGTGGGTTGAACGAGGTTGCAGTCTAGTGCTGGTTTTTCCTGGTGATTAGCGCGCTAATAGGCAACCTTTGGTTTTTAAATGGAAACAATCCATGAGCGAGATGGATGACCTGGCGGCGTTCGCCGTGCTGATCGAGGCCGGTAGTTTCACTCTGGCCGCCCAGCAACTGGGGTGCAGCAAGGGGCAATTGTCCAAGCGCATCAGCGCCCTGGAGACGCAGTTCGCGGTGGTGCTGTTGCAGCGCACCACACGCCGCTTGAGCCTGACCGCGGCGGGCGCCGCCTTGTTGCCCCAGGCCCAGGCGCTGCTGGTTCAGGTCGAGCGGGCGCGCCAGGCGCTGGCGCGGCTCAAGGACGACATGGCCGGGCCGGTGCGGCTGACGGTGCCGGTGTCCCTGGGCGAGACCTTCTTCGAAGGCCTGCTGCTGGAGTTTTCCCGGCAGTACCCCGAGGTGCAGATCGAGCTGGAGCTGAACAACAACTACCGCGATCTGTCCCGGGACGGTTTCGACCTGGCGATCCGTTCGGAAGTGGCCAATGACCAACGACTGGTGGCCAGGCCGCTGCTGGCCTGGCACGAAATGACCTGCGCCAGCCCGGCTTACCTGGAACAGTATGGCGAGCCACAGGTGCCCAGGGACCTGGCCGAGCATCGCTGCCTGCTCAACAGCCATTACAGCGGCCGTGAGGAGTGGCTCTATCACCAGCAGCACGAACTGTTTCGGGTACGGGTTTCGGGACCTTTCGCCAGCAATCACTACAACCTGCTGAAAAAGGCCGCGCTGGTGGGGGCGGGGATCGCCCGGCTGCCGTCCTACCTGCTGCAGGCGGAACTGGCCGACGGGCGTTTGCGCGGGCTGTTGCGCGACTACCAGACCCGCAGCATGCCGATGTACCTGGTGCATCCGTATCAGGGCGGGTTGCCCAGGCGCACCCAGGTCCTGGCCGATTACCTGATCGGCTGGTTCAAGCGCAGCGGCGAAGCGCTGGATCGCCTTTGACCTGACGGTTTGTGCCTGTAGCCGCTGCCGCAGGCTGCGATAAGGCCGAAGGCCTTCAGCGATCTCAAGACCTTGCGTCCCCTTCGGGGCCGATCGCAGCCTGCGGCAGCGGCTACAGCGCTATAGCGGCATCTAGCGATAGCGTCGGGCGATCAGGTGGTCGATGGACAACTTGCCGGGGCCGCGGGCCATCAGGTACAGCAGCACCGCCGCCCAGGTGCCGTGGGCCGGGTAGGCGTCGGGGTAGACGAACAGCTGGATGGTCAGGGTCATGCCCAGCAGCGCCAGGGCCGAGAAGCGCGTGGCGAAACCGACCAGAAGCAGCAGCGGGAACAGATGCTCGGCGAATGCCGCCAGGTGCGCGGCCAGTTCGGGGGAGAGCAGCGGTACCTGGTACTCGCTCTGGAACAGCGGAATGGTCGAGTCGGCCAGGCGCGGCATACCGAGCTCGAACGTTCCGGAGAACAGGTCGATGGCCAGGCCCTCGATTTTGGTCTGGCCGGACTTCCAGAACACCGCGGCAATGGAGAAGCGCGCGATAAAGGCGATCAGGCTGTGGGGAATACGCTCCAGCAGCTGGATGAGTCGGTTCACCCCATGGCTGAGCGGGTGGTGCTTGGTGCAGTGGGTGTGCATGTTCAGACCTCGGAATGGGGGGACAGGCGAGTGATGGCGCCGCGACCGATCAGCAGCGCCAGGGCCTGGCTCGGCTCGAACGCCGGATCGACAGCCAAGGCATTGGCCGCGGCGACTTGCAGCGGCTGTAAGTAGCGCAGGGCATGGATGAAGCAGGCGACCCCGGCGTCGATGGCGAACACTTCGACCTCCAGCTCATGACGCAGCACCAGGGCGCTTTGTCCTTGGCCCAGGTCGATGCTCTTTAGGTCGACGCCTTGCCCGTCGCCATCGCCCTGGTGGGCGGCCCATATATCGACCACCGGATAGGGCGAGTTCAGCAGGCCGAGCGAGGGATGCAGTTCCAGGCGCAATTGCCCCAGGGTTTGCGGCTCGGCCATGGCCGTGGCGATCTGCTGCGGTTGTACCGGGCAGGCATCGGCGGCGTGATAGGCGGTGACCCGCAGGCGCTCCAGGCGCGCGACATCCGCCAGGTAAGGCACGCCGGCGGCGGGAGGGAAACCGCCGATGAAGTCGGCGAAGTCATGGCCATAGTCGCTAAGCACGGCGCTGGTGGGCGGGAAGCGCCTGACGTAGAGCGCGGCCATGGCCCGGAAGAACTCATCGCCCACCAGTTGCGCCACCACCGGATAGGCATCGGCCAGGGCGTTGATCAACGAGCTCTGCACATTGTTGCGGTACACCGCGAAGCGGCTGGCCGGGTCGGCGCCGTTGCCGCAGTACAGGTCCGCAGGGCAGGGCTGCTCGGAGTCGAACAGGGCGCTGGCGAAGCTGGCTTGGGTGTTCATGGCAGCCTCCTGGCGCATTGCAGCAGCTCATCCGCCTGGCGCGCCTCGGCCTGCAGCACGGAAAACGCCGGCACCTGGTTGTCGCGCTCGATCAGGGTCGCGGTCGGTCCGATCCGTTCCAGCAGCCGCAGGTACAGCGCCCATACGGCGTTATCGATCGGCGCGCCGTGATCGTCGATCAACAGCCGGTCGCCCAGGCTGTCGCTGTCTTCGGCAAACCCGGCCAGGTGGATCTCGCCCACCGCGTGCAGCGGCAGGGCATCGATATAGGCCAGCGGGTCGCGCCGGTGGTTGATGCACGACACGTAGACATTGTTCACGTCCAGCAACAGGCCGCAGCCGGTGCGGCCTATCACTTCGCGGATGAACTCGGCCTCGGCCATGCTCGACTGGCGAAACTCCAGGTAGGTCGCGGGGTTCTCCAGCAGCATGGGGCGGCGCAATGTGCTCTGCACCTGGTCGATGTGTTCGCAGACGCGGTTCAGCGTCGGCCGGTCATAGGCCAGGGGCAGCAAGTCATTGAGAAACACCGGGCCATGGCTGGACCAGGCCAGGTGTTCGGAAAAGGACTGGGGTTGATACCGCTCGATCAGCGCGGCCAGGCGCTTGAGGTGCTGTTGGTCCAGCGGACCTTCGGCACCGATCGACAGGCCGACGCCGTGCAGCGACAGCGGATACTGTTCGCGGATCAGCCCCAGGTAGTGATGGAACGGCCCGCCAGCGACCATGTAGTTTTCCGCATGGACTTCAAAGAAGCCGATATCGGGCTGTTCCTTCAGGACCTGGCGAAAGTGCTCGGTCTTGAGCCCCAGCCCGGCGCGTTGCGGCAGGCTGGAGGCGGTCGCCTGAGTGGCGGGATGCAGGGGGAGTGGTACGGCCATGTTCATCATCGACACTCAGGCAGGTTGCTTACGACTTGGCTTTGTAGGCTTGCAGCTGGCCGAAACCGGTAGGCGAGGTGCTGCTGGCGGTTTTCTCGCAGGTGCCTTTAGGAACCAGCTTCCAGGCGTTGGCCTGGTGGTCGACCTTGGCGGTACCGGCACAAGTGGTGCCCGCGCCTGCCGCGCAATCGTTCTTGCCCTTCATGGCGACGCCAAAGCATTTCTCCATGTTGTCGGCGGCCTGGGCGGTGGTCGGCAGCGCGGCGATGCTCAAGGCAGAACCGAGGGCCAGGGCCAGGGCGGCGGCGGACAGGGTGCGAGTGGTAGCGGTCATGGTGTTTCTCCAGAAAAGGTAGTGGTGTAGGCAGGCATTCGTGCCTGCTTACCCCTCTAGAGAAAGGTCGCTGGGGTTTGTTACAGCCCAGGCGAAAAAAATCCAGTTGTAGCCGCTGCCGCAGGCTGCGATCGACGGCGAAGCCGGCGCATTCACTGGCAGCACGGTGTACCGAGCCTTCCGAGTGGTCAGCCTGTGCGGGGCGTTGCCCCGATCGCAGCCTGCGGCAGCGGCTACAGGAGGGGGAGATTTCCAGGCGAAAAAAAACGGCCCCGCAGGGCCGTTCCTTTTTTGCCGCAGGTGCTCAGCCGCCCAGATAGGCTTCGCGCACCTTGGGGTCGGTCAGCAGAGCTTCGCCGGTGCCTTGCATCACCACCCGGCCGTTTTCCAGTACATAGGCACGGTCGGCGATCTTCAGCGCCTGGTTGGCGTTCTGTTCCACCAGGAACACCGTCACGCCGTCACGGCGCAGCTGTTCGATGATGTCGAAGATCTGCTGGATGATGATCGGCGCCAGGCCCAGGGACGGTTCGTCGAGCAGCAACAGCTTGGGCTTGCTCATCAGCGCGCGGCCGATGGCGAGCATCTGCTGTTCGCCGCCGGACATGGTGCCGCCGCGCTGGTTGAAGCGTTCCTTGAGGCGCGGGAACAGGCCCAGGACCTTGTCCATCTGCTCCTGGTAATCGCCCTTGTCGGTGAAGAATCCGCCCATGGCCAGGTTCTCCTCCACGGTCAGGCGGGCGAACACCCGACGACCTTCCGGCACCACGGCAATGCTCTTGCGCATGATCTGCGCCGAGGTCTGCCCCACCAGCTCTTCACCCAGGTAACGGATGCTGCCGCTGTGGGCCTGCGGCGAACCGCAGAGGGTCATCAGCAGGGTGGATTTACCGGCGCCGTTGGCACCGATCAAGGTGACGATCTCGCCCTGGCGGATCTCGACGTTGACGCTGTGCAGCGCCTGGATCTTGCCGTAGAAGGTGGAAACGTTTTCGAACTGCAGCATTTACGCTTCCCCCAGGTAGGCTTTGATCACTTCAGGATTGTCGCGGATCTGTTCCGGCGTGCCGTCGGCCAGGGGCGTGCCCTGGTTGATCACGACGATGTGGTCGGAAATGCTCATGACCAGCTTCATGTCGTGTTCGATCAGCAGCACCGTGGCGTTGTGCTCTTCGCGCAGCACGCCGATCAGCGCCTTGAGGTCTTCGGTTTCCCGCGGATTGAGGCCGGCGGCCGGTTCGTCGAGCATGAGGATCCGCGGACGGGTCATCATGCAGCGGGCGATTTCCAGGCGCCGCTGCTGACCGTAGGCCAGGGTGCCGGCGGGACGGTTGGCGAACTCCTTGAGGTTGACCTTTTCCAGCCAGTACTCGGCGTATTCCATGGCCTCGCGCTCGCTCTTGCGGAACGCCGGGGTCTTGAACAGGCCGGCCAGGAAGTTGGTGTTCAGGTGACGGTGCTGCGCGATCAACAGGTTCTCGACCGCGGTCATGTCCTTGAACAGCCGCACGTTCTGGAAGGTGCGCACCACACCCTTGAGGGCGATCTTGTGCCCGGGCAGGCCCTGGATCGGCTCGCCGTCGAGCAGGATGCTGCCGGCGGTGGGTTGGTAGAAACCGGTCAGGCAGTTGAACACCGTGGTCTTGCCGGCGCCGTTCGGGCCGATCATCGATACCACTTGTTTCTCTTTGACGGTCAGGGCCACGCCGTTGACCGCCAGCAGGCCGCCAAAGCGCATGCTCAGGCCCGTTACTTTGAGGATCTCACGGCTCATTTGCGCAACTCCATGTGTGGGCGTTGCATGGGCAGCAGGCCTTGAGGACGCCAGATCATCATCAGCACCATCATGGCGCCGAACATCAACATGCGGTATTCGCTGAATTCGCGCATCAGTTCAGGCAGCAGGATCATCACGGTGGCCGCCAGGACCACGCCCAGCTGCGAGCCCATGCCGCCCAGCACGACGATGGCGAGGATGGTCGCGGACTCGATGAAGGTGAAGGACTCCGGCGTCACCAGGCCCTGGCGCGCGGCGAAGAAGCTGCCGGCGAAACCGGCGAAGCAGGCACCCAGGGTGAAGGCCGACAGCTTGATCACGGTCGGGTTCAGGCCCAGTGCGCGGCAGGCGATTTCGTCTTCGCGCAGGGCTTCCCAGGCACGCCCCAGGGGCATGCGCAGCAAGCGGTTGATGACGAACAGGGCGAACAGCGCCAGCAACAGCGCGACCAGGTAAAGGAAGATCACCTTGTTGATCGAGTTGTATTCGATGCCGAAGTACTCGTGGAAGGTCTGCAGGCCCTCGGCGGCCCGGCGTTCGAAGGTCAGGCCGAAGAACGTCGGTTTATCGATGTTGCTGATACCGTTCGGACCACCGGTGAGGTCGGTCAGGTTACGCAGGAACAAGCGGATGATCTCGCCGAAGCCCAGGGTCACGATCGCCAGGTAGTCACCGCGCAGGCGCAATACCGGGAAGCCCAGCAGGAAGCCGAAAGTGGCCGCCATCAGGCCGGCGATAGGCAGGCAGATCCAGAAGCTCAAGCCGTAGTAGTGCGACAGCAGCGCGTAGCTGTAGGCGCCCACGGCGTAGAAGCCGACGTACCCCAGGTCCAGCAGGCCGGCCAGGCCGACCACGATATTCAGGCCCAGGCCGAGCATCACGTAGATCAGCACCAGAGTGGCGATGTCCACCGCGCCGCGGGAGCCGAAGAACGGCCAGACCAGCGCACCGATGATCAACGCAATGATGATCCAGCGCTGGGTGGTCGGCAGGGTCAGGAAGTTACTGGCCTTGGCCGGGATCACCGGCATGTTGGGCGAGGACTTCCAGGCCGCGCTGATCTGCTGGTCGAACAGCACCCGCAGGAACATCAGCACCGAACACGCGGCGATGATCATCAGGGTGGTGGGGCTGGTGCCATGGACTTCCAGGTTGATGCCGACGATGGTCAGTTTCAAACCGAGTATCGGGTAGGCGACGGCCCACACCAGCAAGGCGCTGAAGAACGCCTGTCGAAGATTCCTAGTCATACTTTCTCAACCTCCGGACGGCCCAGCAGGCCGGTTGGCCGGAACAACAACACCAGAACCAGCAGGCCGAACGCCACGACGTCCTTGTACTGGTCGCCGAAGATATCGGCACCGAAGGCTTCCGCCACCCCAAGTACCAGGCCGCCCAGCATGGCGCCTGGAATGCTGCCGATGCCGCCCAGTACCGCGGCGGTGAAGGCCTTGAGACCGACCAGGAAGCCGGCGTTGGGGTTGATCACTCCGTATTGCATGCTCAGCAGCACGGCCGCGATCGCCGCTAGCGCGGCACCGATCACGAAGGTCAGGGCGATGATGTTGTTGGTGTTGATACCCAGCAGGTTGGCCATCTTGATGTCCTCGGCGCAGGCACGGCAGGCGCGGCCCAGGCGGGAACGGGAGATGAACAGGGTCAGGCCGAGCATGGCGATGAGGGTCACCACGAACACCACGATTTGCATGTAGGAGATCAGCACTTCATGTGCGCCACCTGGCCCGATGGAGAAGTTGCCCGGGATCAGGTTGGGGATGGATTTGTCCTTGGAGTCTTGCGCCAGCAGAACCGTGTTCTGCAGGAAGATCGACATGCCGATGGCCGAGATCAGGGGGATCAGACGGTTGCTGCCGCGCAGGGGGCGGTAGGCGATCCGTTCGATGCTGTAGCCGTAGGCACTGGTAACGACGATGGTCGCGATGAAGGCCGCGGTCATCAAGAGCGGGACACTGTCGAGTCCCATCATGGTCAGGCCCGCGATGGCGATGAACGCCACATAGGAACCGATCATGTACACCTCGCCGTGGGCGAAGTTGATCATTCCAATGATGCCGTAAACCATCGTATAGCCGATGGCGATCAGGGCATACGTGCTGCCAACGGTGAGACCGTTAACCAGCTGTTGGAAAAAGTGATAGAGGTCAGGCATTACAGCGCTCCTAAAAACCTGATACGCATTTCACTGGTGGAGTCATTTTCCCGCCTGTGCCCCGTGGATCTGCATCCACTTCGGGTCAGGTTTTGCCAGCGAACCGCTGATGACGGTTTTGAGATTTTCAGGTGGGCGGGCTTCCGGATCACGGAAAACAGGCCCAATACGTTCGTAAAACAAAGCCCACGGCACGCCGTGGGCTTTGTTGGCTGTCAGTCAGACAGGGCCTTATTGAGGCGAGACTTCGGTTTTAGGTTTGCCGAAGTGCCACTCGTAGACCACGAACTTGAAGTCTTTCAGGTCGCCCTTGGTGTCGAAGCTCAGGTCGCCGGTCGGGGTCTTGAACGTACCGGCGTGGATGGCTTCGGCCACCTTGGCCGGGTCTTCGCTCTTGGCGGCGGTGATACCGCCGGCGATGACTTCAACTGCGGAGTAGGAAGGGAACACGAACGGACCGCTCGGGTCTTCTTTCTTGGCCTTGAACGCATCCGCCAGGGCTACGTTGGCCGGATCCTGGTCGAAGGATTTCGGCAGGGTCACCAGCAGGCCTTCGGACGCGTCCTTGGCGATCTGCGAAATAGAGTCGTTACCCACGCCTTCCGGCCCCATGAACTTGGCTTTCAGGCCTTTTTCCTGGGCCTGGCGCAGGATCAGGCCCAGCTCCGGGTGGTAGCCGCCGTAGTAGACGAAGTCGACGTTGGCTTGCTTGAGCTTGGCGATCATCGAGGAGAAGTCTTTGTCGCCGGCGTTGATGCCTTCGAACACGGCAACCTTGGTGCCTTTCTTCTCGAGGGTCTGCTTCACGGCGGTGGCGATGCCTTCACCGTATTGCTGCTTGTCGTGCAGCACGGCAACGATTTTCGGCTTCACGTGATCGGCGATGTAGTTGCCGGCGGCAGGGCCCTGGGCGCTGTCCAGGCCGATGGTGCGGAACACCATCTTGTAACCACGGGTGGTGATGTCCGGGCTGGTGGCGGCGGGGGTGATCATGACCACGCCTTCGTCTTCGTAGATGTCCGAAGCCGGTTGAGTGGAGCTGGAGCACAGGTGACCGATCACGAACTTGACGCCGTCGTTGACGACTTTGTTGGCTACGGCGACGGCTTGTTTCGGATCGCAGGCATCATCGTATTCGACGGCCTGGAGCTGCTTGCCATCGACGCCGCCCTTGGCGTTGATTTGTTCGATGGCCATTTTGGCGCCACTGAACTGCATGTCGCCGTACTGGGCTACAGGGCCGGTCTTGGGGCCGGCGATGCCGATCTTGATGGTGTCAGCTGCGAACGAATGGCTGGCGACTCCGGCCAGAACCATAGCGGCAAACAGTTTGGAAATCTGCTTAGTAGCCTTATTCATAGTGCTCCACTCTTACTGTTGTAATTTTTATAGTCCTGGCGCCGTAGCAGCAGAACCGGGTCAGATATCTCTTGGATATCCCCGGAAAATGCCCCCGGCAACTGTACCGGTACAGTGTAGAGCGCCGATTGTTAGCCTGGGAAGCTGGCGCCAGGGGGCAAAATCAGGGGGTGTCGCTTTATTGAAAGAAAAAGACAGAATCGCGGCGGGGTTTTGACCGTATTCAGCGAGCAATCCCTGGCTCTCCTGCACTTCTCTATCGTTGACGCAATTGCAACCGGGTTTGTCTGCCAGAGCACCGACGTTATCATTGCGCCGATTTCTTTTCGGGACAGGCCCATGACTCAAGAACCTAGCACCCTCTATGCCAAGCTGCTTGGTGAAACCGCATCCATTACCTGGAAGGAGCTGGAACCGTTCTTCGCCAAGGGTGCCCTATTGTGGGTCGACGCCAGCCTGGATTTGATCGAGGCAGCCGAGGCCATGGCCGAGAACCAGGCCGAGAAAGTCTCTGCCTGGCTGGCCGCCGAGAAGGTGGGCAAGGTGTCTGCGACGCGGGCGCTGGATCTGGTGGAGCGCGATCCGCTGTTGTGGGCGGTGGTGGTTTCGCCGTGGATTCTGGTCCAGGAAAGGGCGCGGGGCGAAGGCTGAGCACCAAAATAGTGCCTGGTTTTTCCGGTTGAAAGTGTGTAGCCGAGTAACCGCGATGAGGATGATGGCAAGTTGCCCGTGGAGAAAGGCCCCACCCATCTCAGGCTGACGGTGACGTAAGCGGAATGGGAACAGTTTGCAAGGCAGCCCGAGGGCTGCCTGATTGTTCCTGGAGACTACCTTCCTTCTATATATCGCCTTGCAGAAACCGTCGGTCGGCCGCTGGTGAAAGCCATCGACCGGCGGCATCTGCAGGGGCGACAGGCGGTCAGTAAGCGGTCCTGCCCGTGTGGTTGTTCAGCGAGATGACCTTGGTCTTGCCGATGCGGTGGCGGTAGATCTCGCGCAGGTACTTGATGGCCTTCTTCACGCAATCGCGGGACAGGCGGATGTCGTTGATCGAGACGAACTTGTCCTTGTCGTTGATCAGCTCGCGGTACTTCTTCTCGTACATCGGCTTGATCGCGTACCAGTTGGTATCGAGTATCTTCGCCGGGTTCTCGAACTCGTTGAGCAACTCGTCGATGCGGCTTTCATCGAATGCCTCGCTGACGATGAAGTCGAGGATCGAGTTGTCCAGGGTCTCGTCGAAGCGGTACGGGTTGCGGGCGAAGCAACGCTTGATAAAGGCCACGATTAGCGTCAGGAAGTCGTCCGACAGGCACGGGCTCTTGGCGATCAGGGTGGTCAGCGAGAGGTTGGCCGAGGCGCCGATCACCAGGGCGTAACGCTTGAGGGTGGTATTGGGGAACAGGCTGTTGAGGTGGGTCTTGAGCCGGTTCAGGTCCATGTACGACAGCTTGTAGTCCTTGGGCAGGGAGACGATCGACACCACCGACGAGCAGTTCTTGAAGAAGTGCAGGTCGTGCAGGGCGGCGGCGTCGTAACCGGAAGCTTTGTATTGCTCCAGCGCCGCGCGATAACGCTTGGACTCGATCGGCAGCAGGCTGATGCCTTCGATGGCCTGGGTCACCTTGTTGAAGTGCGGCAGGTCGATGGAGCGGAAGAACAGGTCGTCGATGTTCAGGCGCTGCGGCTCTTTCTCGAACACCTTGAACTTGTCGCCGCTCGGCACCGGGGTTTCCGGGACCACGGACTCGGCGTAGGCGATCGCCACCGGGCCGGCCAGGCTCATGAACAGGTCGTTGGCATCCAGGCGGATGGTCTCGCCGATGTCGATGCCGGCGCGGCGGAAGTAGTTCTGGTCGTAGTCGGTGGTCACCGCCTGGGCGGTGAGGATGTTGAAGATCTGCTGGGAGATGTACTGGTTGGCGTGCTTCTCCATGGCGTTGACATCGATGTTCTGGATGTTGCCGTCATCGCTCTCTTCGGCATAACGCATGATGTCGTTAGAGATCAGCATCATCGCGTTCCATGGGCGGATGCGCCCCATGACGCTGGCTTCGCTGCTGTCTTCGTTATCGAAGTTGTAGGAGAAGTCCCATTCTTCCGACAGGTATTTGCACAGCAAGCGTCCGGCGTTGATGTGCAACGCTTCGGACATTTCGCTGCGGTGATCGGAGATGTTCGGCAGTACGCAGATACCGCTGGTGAAGATCGGCTCGAAGACGAAGGAGTGGCCGCTCTTGCTGTCGTGCTCGTCGATCGGCTTGGTGTCGAACGTCTTGTTCATGTACGAGTACTGCTGGGCCAGGCCGAACTCCGAGGCCATGCCCGAACCGGTACCGCCGCCGGCGCTGAAGATTGAGAAGTACAGGCGCGACTGGTTGGCCTTGATGCCGCAGGAGTCGATCAGGTACGAGTGGATCATTTTCCAGTCGGGGCTGGAGAAACGCTGCGTGTCCTTGTTGAGGATGATCTTGGCCAGGTACTGGCCGAGGATCGGCGCGTTGCCGGCGCCGCCGGCATGGACTTCCGAGAGGTCCATGATCTTCATTTTGCTGTAGTCGCGGATGAAGCCGCTTTTTTCGCCCTTGCGCGAGAAGCGGATGCGCCCGGCGATGTCCTTGTCCAGGTCGCCCAGCATCACCAGCGGCTCGACCAGGAACACCGGCTTGCTGGCCTTGCTCTGGCCCAGGCGCAGGTTGTGGCGGATCCACTGGGCGGGGCTGTAGCCCTTGTCGGCATAGGCCTTGTCGTCGGTGTTGAATTCGTTGAGGTAGAACTTGCGGGCGTTGTACACCAGCTCCGCCACATCCAGGGCGATGTTCGATCCGCAGCGGCCCAGGCCGATCAGGCAGACCGAGGGAAACTCCTGCTCGCGGCGCGCCTCGAGTTCGTCTTCCAGGTGCGGCGCGCGGGGAAATACCGAGTCGCGCAGGCCGTCGAGGTTGTCGAGGATGCGGTCGGTGTTGGTTTCGGTGAAGTAGAGGTACTGCTGGGGCGCCTGCGGGCGCGAGCTGGACAATGGCTTCGAATCTGAAAAGCTCTGGCTGCCCGGGGTCAGCGTCAGTTCGGATACTGCGTTGGCAGAATTGTTTTTAGAAGTCATTGTGCGCCGTGTGTCTGGACTGGTCGGCTCGGTGACGAGATGTCAAAGAGCCATCAAGTGGGATCTCGCGACTTTACAGCGCGATATTGGCCCCAGCGATAGGGATAAGTCTGATGACCGCTAGGGGGAATCCTTTCCTGAGCTCAGATAAATCGGCCAGTTTTTGGTGATCTTTAATCAAAAGGAGGCAAGATGATGGCAACGTTACCCACCCTCGGGTTCGCCGGTATTGGCCTGATGGGCTTGCCCATGTGTCGCCGTCTGCTGGCGGCGGGTTATCCCCTGGTGGTGTGGAACCGCAACCGGGAAAAATGCGCACCGCTGCTGGAGGCGGGCGCGCAACTGGCCGAGACTCCGGCCCAGCTGTGCGAGTCCGCGGACCTGGTGCTGCTGTGCCTGGCCAATACCGAGGTGGTGCGCGAGGTGGTGTTCGGTGCCGAGGGCATCGCCCAGGGAGCCCGGGCCGACCAACTGCTGGTGGACCTTTCCAGCCTGGAGCCGACCGCCACCCGGGAAATGGCCGCGCAACTGGCCAGCAGCACCGGCATGGGCTGGGTCGATGCCCCGGTGTCCGGCGGCACGCCCGGTGCCGAGACCGGCAGCCTGGCAATCATGGTCGGCGGCGAGGCGGCGGATATCGAACGGGTGCGCCCGGTCCTGTTCAATCTGGGGCAACGGGTGACTCATATGGGCGGCGTCGGCGCCGGCCAGGTGACCAAGGCCTGCAACCAGATGATCGTTGCCTGCAATGCCCTGGTGATCGCCGAAGTGGTGGCGCTGGCCGAGCGTTCCGGGGTCGATGCGTCATTGCTGGCCGAGGCGCTGGCCGGTGGTTTCGCCGATTCCAGGCCGTTGCAGATTCTCGCCCCGCAGATGGCCGAAAGCCGCTTCGAACCGATCAAATGGCATGTGCGCACCCTGCTCAAGGATCTGGACGGGGCGGTGAAGTTCTCCCGCGAGCAGGGCTCGGCCACGCCGATCAGCGGATTGGCTGCACAACTGATGCGCCTGCATGGCGGCCAGGGCTATCTGGAGCAGGATCCCGCGACCCTGATCCGCCTGTATCGCGAACCGACGTCAGAGGGCTGACCGCGGCGACGGCGGGCAGCATGCGCTGCTCGATCTCGTCGATCACCCCGGGCAACTCTTCCAGGGGCAGCGCCCGGCTGAGCAGGTAACCCTGGATGAAGTCGCAGCCGTATTGGGCGAGGAACTCGTACTGCTGCATGCTCTCGACGCCTTCGGTCACCACCTGCAGGTGCAGGGTATGGGCCATGACGATGATCGCCTGGACGATTTCCTTGTCCTGGGTCGACTGGGGCACGTCCTGGATGAACGAGCGGTCGATCTTCAGGGTGTTGAGCGGCAGGCGCTTGAGGTAGGCGAGGGACGAATAACCGGTGCCGAAGTCGTCGATCGACAGTGACACCCCGAGATTGCGGATCTGCCGCAACAAGGCCACGGTGCTGTCGATGTTACCCATCAGGGCGTTTTCCGTAACTTCCAGTTCCAGGCGCTGGGGCGCGACACCGGCGTTGCTCAGGGTGTTGGCGATCTCCTCGGCCAACTCCTCCCGCGCCAGGTTCAGGGCCGAGCAGTTCACCGCGATTTTCAGCTCGGCAAAGCCATGGCGGGACAGGGCGGCCAGGTCCTCGCAGGCCTTGCGCAGGACCCAGTTGTCCAGTTCGGCAATCAGCCCGTTGGCTTCGGCGATCCCGATGAAACGATCCGGGGCCAGCAGCCCGTGCAACGGATGCCGCCAGCGCACCAGCGCTTCGAGCTTGCTGACCTTGCGGCTGCCCAGGTCGTAGATGGGTTGGTAATACAGGGTCAATCCGGCTTCGTGGCGCAGGGCGTTGCGCAATTCTTCCTCCAGTTGCAGTTCCAGGCTCGCCCGGGTCTTCAGGTTGGTGCTGAAGAAGTGCAGGCTGTTGCGACCGCTGCCCTTGGATTGATAGAGCGCCAGGTCGGCATGCTTGAGCAGTTCTTCGCAGGTTGTGCCATCGTCGGGAAAGACGCTGATGCCGATGCTGGTGGTCATCACCATGCGCCTTCCTGCCAGCTCGATGGGCTCCTTCATCTTGTTCATGATGCGTTGCGCCATGTGCTGGGCTTCGTCGCGGTGGCTCAAGCTCATGAGGATGCAGAACTCGTCTCCACCGAAACGCGCCACCACGTCTTCATGGCTGCGGGTGGAGCTTTTGATGTGGCCGGCAATCACCTTCAACAGTTCGTCGCCGGCATCGTGGCCGAGGCTGTCGTTGATCCGCTTGAAGTGATCGATGTCGAGGAACATCACCGCCAGCATGCCGCCCTGCACGGTCTTTTCGATGAGCTTTTCGGCGAACAACTGATTGAAGCCACGACGATTGATCAGGTTGGTCAGGGCGTCGTAATGCGCCACCTGTTGCAGCGCCACCCGGGCCTGGTCCAGTTGGCTCAGCAGGGTGTTGACCCGGCGCAGGTCCTGTTCCTTGTGCTGGAGTTTCTTGTCCGCCAGGGCCGCGCTGATGCTGCTGCCGATGATCAGCAGGGCGATGACGGCGATGGTCAGGCCCAGTTGCAAGGGGTTGTCATCCACCACTATCGAAGGCGTGCCTGCCACTGGCATCACCAGTTTCAGCGCCCACATGCCGGTGAAATGCATGGCGACTATGCCGCCCCCCAGCAGCAGGCTGGCCGCGTATTTGAGTAACTGGTGGAACACGCCGCTGCCATTGCTCAGGTAGCGGGACAGCAGCAAGGCGACCAGGCTCGCGCTGATGGCGATGGCAATCGACAGGCCGAGGAGATCGGGTTGGTAGTAGGCCGTGGCTTGTGAGCGCATCGCCGCCATGCCGACATAATGCATGACGCAGATGCCCAGGCCGATCCAGATCGATGCCAGGAGGTAGCGCCACAGTTGCAGCTGGGTATGGCTGAGGGTCTTCATCGCCAGCCAGGATGCAATCACCGCGATCAGCAGCGATAGCAGGGTCATCGGCAGGTCGTAATGGGTTTCGATGGGGATTTGCAGTGCCAGCATGCCAATGAAATGCATGGCCCAGATGCCGCCGGCCAGGCAGAAGGCGCCGATCCAGCGCCAGCGTTGCTGGGCGGCTGCCAGGTCGACGTGGCGCACCCGTTCGGCCATGTCCAGGGTGGCGAAGCTGCCAGCGCAGGCCACCAGATAGGCGAGGATCACCAGCACGGGGTTGTGGCTGCAGGTGAGTAATACCTGCCCGCCTTCGGGGAGCTCGGTAAAAAAATGCAGACCAAGCCATTCCATCGCAGGCCCCGTTTCTTGAGTCATCCAGGGCCAGCCCTGATGGCTGACCAATGGGAGTGAGTATAGGAAGCCGAGGCAAGGCCGGGAGCGATGGTGGCAGATTGACTTAAATGATTTTGGAATTCACTCCATAGCCAATCGAGCTAAGCGCTCTGTTCGAAATACAGCGTCGGCTCCAGGGGCGCGAGCCCGAATGCCGCGCGCGCGGCGTCGCAATCGACGTTCTGTTGGCCATTTTCCCAGGACGCCTCGAACTCGCGGCAGGTGCTGGAACGCTGGTGGTAGATCGAACAGCTGACTTCCTTGCCGACCTCGCCGGTCAGCGCGGTGCAGCGGGTCGGCTTGCAATCGGTACCGAGCATGGCGACCCGGCTGGGGCTGATGGACGCCACCAGATCGTCGGGGACCGTACCGCCGGAAGAGGCGCATTCACCCCAGAAAAAAGACACACGAAAGTGTGAACAGCAGGCACCGCAATTCAGACACGGACTGGCTTCGGACATGGGCGTATTCAAAGGGGAGGAGGTTGATGAGGGGGGCAGCAAGGCCGCTATTCTAGGCTTCGCAACGGCCTTGGGAAGGGGGCGCGCGAGGTATTTTTCAGGCCCTGCGCAAGCCCTTGAAAAATCGGGCTTTAGCCCCGGTATCCGGGGGGCTTGCGGCGGTTTCTGCGGGGGCGCAGGCGTTGTTCGGGCGGCCGCCGAGCGCGGTCGACGACCTGTGCTTCGGATTGCCTGATATCAGCCTTACGAATCATTACAGACAAGCGCGGCGGGGCTGACTAGATTGCAACTTCCAGGCTCGGTTGCGTCTGGCCGAATAACAATAAAGAGACCGACCCATGCAGAACTCGACCCAAGCGGCGAATGCCTGGCGCATTCTGTTCCTGTTGTTCCTGGCTAACCTGTTCAACTTCTTCGATCGCACCATTCCGGCCATCATCATCGAGCCGATCCGCATGGAGTGGCACCTGAGCGACTTCCAGATCGGCATCATCGGCACCGCTTTCACCATCGTCTACGCCATTGCCGGCCTGCCCCTGGGGCGCATGGCCGATACCGGCTCGCGCAGCAAGCTCATGGGCTGGGGCCTGGCGGTGTGGAGCGGGCTGACCGCGGTCAATGGCCTGGTGGGCAGTTTCTGGAGTTTCCTCGTGGTGCGCATGGGTGTCGGCATCGGCGAGGCCAGCTATGCGCCGGCGGCCAACTCGCTGATCGGCGACCTGTTCCCGGCCCACCGCCGGTCCCGGGCCATGGGCATCTTCATGCTCGGCCTGCCCCTGGGCCTGTTGTTGGCGTTCTTCACCATCGGCGCCATGGTCAAGGCCTTCGACAGCTGGCGCGCGCCGTTCTTTATCGCCGCGGTGCCGGGGCTGTTGCTGGCGGTGTTCATGTTCTTCATCAAGGAGCCCAAGCGTGGGGCGGCGGAAGCCGTCAAGGTCTCCCAGGAACGCGTCGACCGGCCGATCCGCCGGGTGCTGGCGATTCCGACCTTTCTCTGGCTGGTGCTGGCCGGGCTGAGCTTCAACTTCGCCTCCTACGCCTGCAACTCGTTCCTGGTGCCGATGCTGCAGCGTTACTTCCTGATGCCCTTGCAGGAAGCCGCGGTGGCGACCGGGGTGATAGTCGGGATGACCGGCCTGTTCGGCCTGACCCTGGGCGGCTGGGTCGCCGACAAGATTCACCTGCGTGTCGCCAATGGCCGGTTGCTGTTCGCCGCCTTCAGCATGTTGATCTCGACCCTGTGCACCGCCTGGGCCCTGCATGCCGGGCGCATCGAGATCGGGGTATTCGTCGCGGTGTTCAGTGTCGGCTGGCTGTTCACCTACAACTACTATACCTGCGTTTACACGGCGATTCAGGATGTGGTCGAACCACGTCTGCGGGCCACGGCCATGGCGCTGTTCTTCGCCGGCCTGTATCTGCTGGGCGGAGGCCTGGGGCCGGTGGTGGTGGGGGCGCTGTCCGATCACTTCGCCCATGCGGCGATGTACGCCGCCGGAGCCGAGCAGATGACCGAGGCGTTCAAGGCGGTCGGCCTGCATGACGCCATGTACCTGATCCCGGTGGCGTTGCTGTTGACCATGCTGTTCCTGTTCCTGGCCTCGCGCTGCTTCGTGCGCGATGCGCAGCGGATGAAGGACGGGTTGGTACCGGGCGAGCCGGCGGGGGCGGCGGTGACCGCCTGATCGCCCAGGCTCCGACAGAAGTAGATAAAAAAAGGCCCGCAGTGTGCGGGCCTTTTCATTTACCGGCAGAGCAGGGGGATCAGCCCGCCACCAGCACCCGGATCGCCTCCAGGCGCAGCGCGGCTTTCTCAAGCATGGCCAGGCCTTGTTCGCGTTGTTGGCGCAGGGCTACCAGCTCGCTGTCGCGCACGGTTGGGTTGACCGCCTGCAACGCGGTCAGGCGCGCCAGCTCTTCGTCGGTGTCGGCGGCCAGGCGACGTTGCGCCTCGGCCACGCGCTCGGCGTGACGCGGGGCGATCTTCGCTTCGCCGGCGTTGATCTTCGGCGTCAGCTGGTCGCGCTGGGCCTGGATGAACTTGTTGGCGCTGGCCCGTGGCACGCTTTCCAGTTGGTCGTTGAGGGTCTCGAAGGCGACGCGTGCCGACAGGTCGTTGCCGTTGGCGTCCAGCAGGCAGCGCAGGGCGGCCGGTGGCAGGTAGCGGCCCAGCTGCAGCGAGCGCGGTGCCACCACTTCACTGACATACAGCAGTTCCAGCAACACGGTGCCGGGTTTCAGCGCCTTGTTCTTGATCAGCGCCACGGCGGTGTTGCCCATGGAGCCGGACAGCACCAGGTCCATGCCGCCTTGCACCATCGGGTGTTCCCAGGTGATGAACTGCATGTCTTCGCGAGACAGCGCCTGGTTGCGGTCGTAGGTGATGGTCACGCCTTCGTCGTCGCCCAGCGGGAAGCTGGCGTCGAGCATTTTTTCGCTCGGCTTGAGGATCAGCGCGTTGTCCGAATGGTCTTCGCTGTCGATGCCGAAGGCGTCGAACAGGGTTTCCATGTAGATCGGCAGGGCGAATTGGTCGTCCTGCTCGAGGATCGCTTCCACCAGTGCATCGCCTTCGCCGGCGCCGCCGGAGTTGAGTTCCAGCAGACGGTCGCGGCCGGTGTGCAGCTCGGCTTCCAGGCGCTCGCGCTCGGTGCGCGCCTCGTCGATCAGCGCTTGCCACTCGCCGTCGTCGGCTTCTTCCAGCAGCGGCAGCAGGCGCGGGCCGAACTGATGCTGCAGGGCGTTGCCGGTCGGGCAGGTATTGAGGAAGGCGTTCAGCGCTTCGTGGTACCACTGGAACAGGCGCTCTTGCGGGCTGGTTTCCAGGTACGGCACATGCAGCTCGATCACGTGTTTCTGGCCGATCCGGTCGAGACGGCCGATCCGCTGCTCCAGCAGGTCCGGGTGCGACGGCAGATCGAACAGCACCAGATGGTGGGCGAACTGGAAGTTGCGACCTTCACTGCCGATTTCCGAGCAGATCAGCACCTGGGCGCCGAACTCTTCGTCGGCGAAGTAGGCGGCGGCGCGGTCGCGCTCGAGGATGTTCATGCCTTCGTGGAATACCGTGGCCGGGATACCGGAGCGCACGCGCAGGGCGTCTTCCAGGTCCATGGCGGTTTCGGCGTGGGCGCAGATCACCAGGACCTTGGTGCGCTTGAGCATTTTCAGCTGGTCGATCAGCCACTCGACGCGTGGGTCGAACTTCCACCAGCGTTCTTCTTCGCTGGCGTCCGGCTGGGCCTGGAAGCTGACTTCCGGGTACAGCTCGGCGTGCTCGCCCAGCGGCAGTTCCAGGTACTCGTCCGGGCATGGCAGCGGGTACGGGTGCAGCTTGCGCTCAGGGAAGCCTTGCACCGCGGCGCGGGTGTTGCGGAACAGCACGCGGCCGGTGCCGTGGCGGTCCAGCAACTCGCGCACCAGGCGCGCGCTGGCTTCAGTGTCGCCGTCGTTGACGGCGGCGAGCAGGGCTTCGCCTTCGTTGCCGAGGAAACTGTGGATGGTCTTGTGCGCTTCTGGCGACAGGCGCCCTTTATCCAGCAACTCCTGCACGGCTTCGGCCACCGGGCGATAGTTTTCGCTCTCGGCACGGAAGGCGGCCAGGTCGTGGAAGCGGTTCGGGTCGAGCAGGCGCAGACGGGCGAAGTGGCTGTCCTGGCCCAGTTGTTCCGGGGTGGCGGTGAGCAGCAGGACACCGGGGATCACCTCGGCCAGCTGTTCCACCAGCGCGTATTCCGGGCTGACCTGATCTTCGTGCCACACCAGGTGGTGGGCCTCGTCGACCACCATCAGGTCCCAGCCGGCGGCGAACAGCGCGTCCTGGGCCTTCTCGTCGCCCACCAGCCATTCCAGGGCCACCAGGGCGAGCTGGGTGTCTTCGAAGGGGTTGGCGGCATCGCTTTCGATAAAACGCTCTTCGTCGAACAGCGCGACCTGCAGGTTGAAGCGCCGGCGCATTTCCACCAGCCACTGGTGCTGCAGGTTCTCCGGGACCAGGATCAGCACGCGGCTGGCGCGGCCCGACAGCAGCTGGCGATGGATCACCAGGCCGGCTTCGATGGTCTTGCCCAGGCCCACTTCGTCCGCCAGCAGAACCCGCGGCGCGATACGGTCGGCGACTTCACGGGCAATGTGCAGCTGGTGGGCGATAGGCTGGGCGCGTACGCCACCCAGGCCCCACAGCGACGATTGCAGCTGGCGGCTGGTGTGTTCCAGGGTGTGGTAGCGCAGGGAGAACCAGGCCAGCGGGTCGATCTGCCCGGCGAACAGACGGTCGCTGGCCAGGCGGAACTGGATGAAGTTCGAGAGTTGGGTTTCCGGCAGGGTGACGACTTCGTTCTGCCCGTTGAGGCCGTGGTAGACCAGCAGGCCGTCGACGTCGTCGACTTCGCGCACGGTCATTTTCCAGCCTTCGAAGTGGGTGATGGTGTCACCCGGGGAAAACCTCACGCGAGTGAGGGGCGCATTCCGTAGCGCATACTGGCGAGTGTCGCCAGTGGCCGGATAGAGCACGGTCAGCAAGCGGCCGTCCTGTGCCAGAACGGTGCCTAGACCTAGCTCGGCTTCGCTGTCACTAATCCAGCGTTGCCCCGGTTGATACTGCTGCGCCATGCTGCCTGACTCCCGCCTTGAAAAAGCCGACTATGTTAACGGATCGGCGGCCTCAGGCCAAAGAACTCTAACAAAAACAACTACGCTGGAAGGTAGCGTATCGGGCGCATTTGTCGGGGCTCGGGGCACTATCGGGTGACGACTGGGTCACAAGTTTGCGACCGATGGCTCAAGTCGCCCCCGCAGCAGCCGATAGCCTGCCGACAGGAGACCAATAATATGCTGCCCCCGATGCTGCCCTTGAGTGCCGTGCCCGTGACCTCCCAGCAGGATCCGATCCGGCCGCGCCCGGATATCCCGCCGGTGGTACCGGTGCAACAGAGTTCCAACGAAAGCACCATCGACCTGCACAAGCGCGATGCCGAACAGTCGGCGCTGCTGCTGCGCGAAGAACAGCAGCGCCAGCAGCAAAGGCACAAACGCCAGCGCGAAGCCGAGGCTGCGGACGATCCCGAACTGCACCTGGCCGTGCCTGGGGACGAGTTGAATGCCGACAACACCGTGCCGGTGGCGCCGCTGATCGAGGACGCGCCACGCCAGGGGCTGTGGGTCGACGTCGAGGTCTAGATGCTGTTCCTTGATGCCTGCGACAGTGGCGGGCAAGGGATCACAGGGTGCACTTCGCGCGATGCTGGTCAAACGGCGGACCCCCTTTAATTGCGCTCAATATCCTCCGATCACTGGTCAGGCGCCGCGTCACGCCGCATTATTGGCAAACCCGCAAGGGCCGCAGCCGCGCTATCGCTATATAGAGGCTCCGGTCGACATAGACCTGAACGATGCAAGCCAACGCCATGAGCCAAGACGACAACCTGATCGACCTGAACGCCGAACGTGCCAAGCGTGTGCATGACTTGAAGGAAAAGCGCCTGAACGAAGTGCGCCAGGCATTCGAGCAGGCAATGCCTTTGGGCAAGCCGAAGAAGAAACCGAAAAAGCCGAAAAAGCGCTGAACCGGGCGCGATCTGTTGATGTAAGTCAGTTATTTCCCCTCCCTGTCGTCCTGTCTGGGTCGACCATTGACCCCGGTCAATTTTCCCCGCCGCCTCTTTGGTTAACTTAGCCCCATCGCAACAGGGCAAGAGCAGGAGGCCAGTCATGTTTTTCGACAATGTGGTGATCGCCGGAGTGCTGACTGTCGGCCTCATGGTTCTGTTTTTCGCCGGGTTTGGATTTTTCATCTGGAAAGATGCGCATAAACGCAAAAAACCTTAAGTCTTTCCGGTAACGAGCACGCAAGGCATTTTGGGCAACTTCGGTTGCCCTTTTTTTTTGCCTGTGTGTTTTGTGGCAAAGCCATCATTTATTTCAGGCACAAAAAAAGGTGCGACCCGAGGGGCGCACCTTTTTTGTCGCGGACTGAACGAATCAGGTCCCGAGGGCTTTCGAGGCCAGCCAGAACAGACCGGCCGAGAGCGCCACGGTTGCCGGCAGGGTCAGCACCCAGGCCAGCAGGATGGTGCGTACGGTGCCGCTTTGCAGGCCGCTTTTGTTGGCGACCATGGTCCCCGCCACGCCCGAAGACAGCACGTGGGTGGTCGATACCGGCAGGCTGAAGATATTGGCCATGCCGATCAGGCCGGCGGCGGTGATCTGCGCCGACATGCCCTGGGCATAGGTCATGCCTTGCTTGCCGATTTTCTCGCCGATGGTCTGTACCACGCGTTTCCAACCGATCATGGTCCCCAGGCCAAGGGCCAGGGCCACGGCCAGGATCACCCAGAAGGGCGCGTATTCGGTGGTGGCGGTCAGGTCTTTGCGCAACTTGTCCAGGTCGGCCTTTTCACGGGCTGCGAGGTGCGGCAGCTTGCCGACTTTCTTCGCGGTGTCATCCAGGCAGAGCAGGTAGCGACGCACTTCGATACGGCTTTCGGCCGGCAGCGAGTGATAGTCGGCGACACCCTTGAGGGTGCCCAGCAGCGCGGCGATGGTCGGTTCGGTCTGCTGCGGGTTGCAGCGGAATTTGCCTGGCAGGTCGTCTTTCACGCTTTTGCCCAAGGCCAGGAACTCGCCCAGGGAGTCCTCGTTACGCTGGTAGAACTGGCTCAGGTGCAGGGTGGCGTCGCGGGTACGTTCGATCTGGTAGGTGGTGCTGTTCAGGTCGAGCACGAACTGCGCGGGCACGATACCGATCAGTACCAGCATGATCAGGCCGATGCCTTTCTGGCCGTCGTTGGAGCCGTGCACGAAGCTCACGGCCATGGCCGAGATCACCAGCACCAGGCGATTCCAGAAGGGCGGGTGTTTCTTGTCGTCGACCTTGCGGCGTTGTTCCGGGGTCTTGTGCATCTTCGAGATCGGGCGCCACCACTTCAGGCCGATCAGCACGAGAGCGGCAATCAGGAAGCCGGCCATGGGCGAGAACACCAGGGAAGCACCGATGTCGATCGCCTTCTGCCAGTTCACGCCATCGCCCAGCGGGATGTCGTTGAGCAGGGCATTGGCCAGGCCGACACCGAGGATCGAACCGATCAGGGTGTGGGAGCTGGAGGCGGGAATACCGAAGTACCAGGTGCCCAGGTTCCAGGTGATGGCCGCGGCCAGCAACGAGAAGACCATGGCCAGGCCGTGGCCGGTGTTGACATTGATCAGCAGCTCGACCGGCAGCAGATGGACGATGGCATAGGCCACGCCGACACCGCCCAGCAGCACGCCGAGGAAATTGAATACACCGGAAAAGAATACGGCCAGGTGCGGCGGCATGGCTTTGGTGTAGATAACAGTGGCAACCGCATTTGCGGTGTCATGAAAGCCGTTGATGAACTCGTAGGCGAGGACAAAAGCCAGGGCGAGCAAGAGGCTCACAAGCACCCAAGCATCCAGTCCGCTGAATAAATCGATCATGAAGGTTTTCTGACCCGGTCATAAGGGGGCGCGATTATGCCAGAAAACCCTGGTAATCGATGCACTAGGTGCTGGTTGGTAACATTCTTCAACGAAAAAGCCGGAGGCAGGCCAATGGCCATGCCTTTTTTTCGGGGCATGGGCAAGCCATTGATTTTACTGGGGCTCATCCTCATGGCCAGGGGCGCAACGCTGAGCCAAACCTCTCAAACGCTTGTATGAAATTTCAGTGCCATGACATTTTTTGAGCCCTTGGGGGCCATTCGCTGCCACCCGGCGGATGTCAGGCCGACCTTGCGATCGACCTTTATCTGCAAGGGCATCGAGCCGTGCGAAAGTTTCAGGCGAACAGCGTCACGGCTGGTCTGCCTTGAGCTCTTTTTCCATCTTTTGCAGTTCTTGGGTGAAGGCCTGGTCGAGAACGCTGGCGCGCTTGCGCCAGGGTTTGCGTTCCGGTTCAGGCTGGGCGGCGTAGGTGGTGACTTCGCCTCCGTAAACTTCCTTGTAACGTTGTTCCTGGCGCTCAAGTTCCGCGCGCAGTTCGTCTTTCGTCACAGTGTTACCTAACTGAGTTGAGATTATCCCGATGATACGCATTGCCTAGATCGGGTTTATCGAGCGCCTCGTACTCGGCTCGATTAAAGGAGCCAGGATTGCGATGGGGCTCGCCAAACCGCTTCTTGCATGCGGCCACGCCACCGGACAAGAACAGCTGTCGTAGCAACAGTTACTTTTTTGCAGCGCATTGGCCGGGCATATTGAGATGAGCGTCAAGCGCTTGCTGCAGGAGGCGTCATTTACTGTACGCAACCTGATGATGTTGCCGAACGCAGAAAAGCGTCGGTGATCACTTTGCTCATTATAGCGGCGGCCATGAATAACTCTATCGGCAATAAGTTAAAAATCGTCAACTTGATATCAGGGTTTTGTTACACGAAAGTTTTAATCCGGATGACGAGAGCAGTTCTGTAACAAGGCCTGACAAGTTGCCTGGACTAACGCGCAAGAAATGAGAGTTTTATTGGCGGCGAAAAAGCAGCACATCGCATGGCAGGCATTTATCGCAATGGATTGCGATTATCGGTCGATGGTTCGATAATCGCCCAACGTTAGCCGTGCAGGCTTGTGCATCCTCTCCAGTACGGCTTGTAATAAGCCGGACTTCCGTCGCAGAGAACCTGAAATGAACGATCAATTGCGTAATTCCTTCGCTTCCGCCGCGCCGCCGATTGTCGCTTCGCCGGCCAAGCGGATTCAGGCGCTGACGGGTGATCCGGATTTCATGACCTCTCTGGCTCGCGGCCTGGCGGTGGTCCAGGCCTTTCAGGAGCGCAAGCGCCATCTGACCATCGCCCAGATCAGCCACCGTACGGAGATTCCCCGTGCCGCCGTGCGCCGCTGCCTGCATACCTTGATCAAGCTCGGTTACGCCACCACCGATGGCCGCACCTATTCGTTGCTGCCCAAGGTGCTGACGCTGGGGCATGCCTATCTGTCTTCCACGCCGCTGGCGGTGTCGGCCCAGCCTTACCTGGACCGCATGAGCGAGCAACTGCACGAAGCCTGCAACATGGCCACCCTGGAAGGCGACGACATTCTGTACATCGCCCGTTCGGCCACCACCCAGCGCCTGATCTCGGTCGATCTCTCGGTGGGTGGGCGCCTGCCGGCCTACTGCACATCCATGGGCCGGATCCTGCTGGCGGCGCTGGATGACGCCTCGTTGCGCGAATACCTCGACCATGCCGACCTGCAAGCCAAGACCAGCCGTACTTTGCACACGCCGCAGGCGTTGCTCGAATGCCTGCAGCAGGTCCGGCAGCAGGGTTGGTGCATCGTCGATCAGGAATTGGAACAAGGCCTGCGCTCCATCGCCGTACCGGTATACGACGCTTCGGGCCAGGTATTGGCCGCGCTCAACGTCAGCACCCATGCCGGCCGCGTCAGCCGCGCCGAGCTGGAGCAGCGCTTCTTGCCGGGCCTGCTCAGCGCCAGTCGCGACCTCAGCGCCCAATTGTTCGCTTGAGGGCTGTCTGCTTAAGCTGTTCGATAAACGCACAGATACGCGCTTGCTGAATTGACGCTCTTTCCCTTGCCTCATTAATGTCGCGGCAGCGTCATCCGGCCACTGGAGCACTGCCTCTCCAATGGCCGCATGGCGACCCCATAATAATGAAGAGGCCAGCCCCCATGAGCATCGCCTGCGCGCCCAGCCGCGCCCCTCTATCCTGCCTTCGCCTGCCGACGGCCTGATCCCGCAAGACCCTTTTCGATCTGAACCGACCAGCTCTGGCTGGCACCTGTGCGCCTGCGTTTTTCGCGTGGAATAAAAATAATGAACCAGCCTCAATCCGCTGTAGGGAACTGCCTCGATGTGCAGTCCTTTATCAATGCCCAGCCGCTGTCGCGCTATCAGTGGCGGGTGGTGATCCTGTGTTTCCTGATTGTCTTCCTCGATGGCCTCGATACCGCGGCCATGGGCTTTATCGCGCCGGCGCTGTCCCAGGATTGGGGCATCGACCGCGCCAGCCTCGGCCCGGTGATGAGTGCCGCGCTGATCGGCATGGTCTTCGGGGCGCTGGGCTCCGGCCCGCTGGCTGACCGCTTCGGGCGCAAAGTGGTGCTGGTGGGGGCGGTGCTGCTGTTCGGTGCCTTCAGCCTGGCGTCGGCCTACAGCAGCAATGTCGACCAGTTGCTGGTGCTGCGTTTCCTGACCGGCCTGGGCCTGGGCGCCGGCATGCCGAATGCCACCACGCTGCTGTCCGAATACACCCCCGAGCGCCACAAGTCATTGCTGGTGACCAGCATGTTCTGTGGTTTCAACCTGGGCATGGCCGGCGGCGGTTTCATTTCCGCCAAGCTGATCCCGGCGTTCGGCTGGCACAGCCTGTTGCTGATCGGCGGGATTTTGCCGTTGATCCTGGCACTGGTGCTGCTGGTCTGGCTGCCGGAGTCGGCGCGTTACCTGGTGGTGCGCAATCGTGGCACCGATAAGGTGCGCAAGGCCCTGGCGCCGATCGAGCCGGGCACGGTCGGCCAGGCCGCGAGCTTCAGCGTGCCGGAGCAGAAGACCGTGAAAGCGCGCAACGTGTTTGCGGTGATTTTCTCCGGGACCTACAGCGTCGGTACCTTGCTGTTGTGGCTGACCTATTTCATGGGGCTGGTGATCGTGTACCTGCTGACCAGCTGGCTGCCGACCCTGATGCGCGACAGCGGCGCAAGCATGGAGCAGGCGGCCTTTATCGGCGCGCTGTTCCAGTTCGGCGGGGTACTCAGCGCGGTGGCGGTGGGCTGGGCCATGGACCGCTTCAACCCGCACAAGGTCATCGGCACCTTCTACCTGCTGGCCGGGGTCTTCGCCTACGCGGTCGGGCAAAGCCTGGGCAACATCACCTTGCTGGCGACCCTGGTGCTGGTCGCCGGCATGTGCGTCAACGGCGCGCAATCGGCAATGCCGTCCCTGGCCGCGCGCTTCTATCCGACCCAGGGCCGCGCCACCGGCGTGTCGTGGATGCTCGGCATCGGTCGCTTCGGGGCGATCCTCGGGGCCTGGATGGGCGCCACGCTGCTGGGGCTGGGCTGGAACTTCGAGCAAGTGCTGACCGCGCTGGTGATCCCGGCCGCACTGGCGACCACGGCGGTGGTGATCAAGGGCATGGTCAGCCATGCGGATGCGACCTGAGCGAATGAGCAAGGCGCTCCTGAAGGGAGCGCTGAATACCTGTAGCCGCTGCCGCAGGCTGCGATAAGGCCAAAGGCCTTCAGCGTCCTGAGATCTTCGCGACCGTTCTCCGAACGCGGCCCGGGTCGATCGCAGCCTGCGACAGCGGCCACAGCACAATCGATAGTCAGACAACAATCTGTTCGATAAACGAACGCTCAGTCGATTATCGGATTGTTTGGGTTTTTCCCTCGGCTTAATCTTCAGTCACTCCGGCGCATCCTTCGGCGCCTTTTTCTTCCAGTCGCTCAATAACAATCGGGAGATCCCCCATGGCTGAAATCCTTTCGCTGCACGACGCGGTGAAGCAGTTCGTCAACGACGGCGATACCGTCGCGCTCGAAGGCTTCACCCACCTGATCCCCACGGCCGCGGGTCATGAAATCATTCGCCAGGGCAAAAAAGACCTGACCCTGGTACGGATGACCCCTGACCTGATCTACGACCAGTTGATCGGTGCCGGTTGTGCCCGCAAGCTGATTTTCTCCTGGGGCGGCAACCCGGGCGTCGGCTCCCTGCATCGCCTGCGGGACGCGGTCGAGAAGCAATGGCCGCACCCCCTGGAAATCGAAGAACACAGCCACGCCGACCTGGCCAACGCCTACGTGGCGGGCGCCTCGGGCCTGCCATTCGCGGTCTTGCGCGCTTATGCCGGTTCCGACCTGCCGAAGGTCAACCCGCTGATCAAGAGCGTGACTTGCCCATTCACCGGTGAAGTGCTGGCGGCGGTGCCATCGGTACGTCCTGACGTCACCGTGATCCATGCGCAGAAAGCCGACCGCAAGGGCAACGTGCTGTTGTGGGGCATTCTTGGCGTACAGAAGGAAGCCGCCCTGGCCGCCAAGCGCTGCATCGTCACCGTGGAAGAAATCGTCGACGACCTGAACGCCCCGATGAATGCCTGCGTGCTGCCGACCTGGGCCCTGAGCGCGGTCTGCCATGTGCCGGGCGGCGCCCATCCGTCCTACGCCCACGGGTACACCGAGCGCGACAACATCTTCTACCAGGCCTGGGACCCGATCGCCCGCGACCGTGAAACCTTTACCGCCTGGATCAACGAATACATCCGCGGCAGTGCTGACTTCAGCGAATTCCAGGCCAAGCTGGCCGCAGCAACGGGGGCCAAATAATGACTTACTCCACCAATGAAATGATGACCGTTGCCGCCGCCCGCCGCCTGCAGAACGGCTCGGTGTGTTTTGTCGGGATCGGCCTGCCGTCCAAGGCCGCCAACCTGGCGCGCCTGACCTCGTCGCCGGACGTGGTGCTGATCTACGAATCCGGCCCGATCGGCGCCAAGCCCAGCGTGCTGCCGCTGTCCATCGGTGACGGCGAGCTGGCCGAGACCGCGGACACCGTGGTGCCGACCGGCGAGATCTTCCGCTACTGGCTGCAAGGCGGGCGGATCGACGTCGGTTTCCTCGGCGCCGCCCAAGTCGACCGTTTCGGCAACATCAACACCACGGTGGTCGGCGATTACCACCAGCCGAAAGTCCGCCTGCCGGGCGCCGGCGGTGCGCCGGAGATCGCCGGCTCGGCCAAGAGCGTGCTGATCATCCTCAAGCAATCGTCGCGTTCCTTTGTCGACAAGCTCGACTTCATCACCTCGGTCGGTCACGGCGAAGGCGGCGATTCGCGCAAGCGCCTGGGCCTGCCAGGGGCCGGGCCGGTGGGGATCATCACCGACCTGTGCATCATGGAGCCGGAAGCCGGCACCCATGAATTCGTGGTGACCTCGCTGCACCCGGGCGTGACCCGTGAGCAGGTGGTCGCCGCCACCGGCTGGGCGATTCGTTTCGCCGACCAGGTGGCGGAAACCGCCGCCCCGACCGAGATCGAATTGACCGCCCTGCGTGACCTGGAAGCCCGCACCGCCGCGGCCCATGGCCAAACCCCGGGAGAAGCCTGATGCGCGAAGTGTTTATCTGTGACGCCATTCGTACCCCCATCGGCCGCTTTGGTGGCGGTTTGTCGACGGTGCGGGCCGACGATCTGGCCGCCGCGCCGATCAAGGCACTGATCGAGCGCAACCCGTCGGTGGACTGGAACGCGGTGGACGAGGTGTTCCTCGGTTGTGCCAACCAGGCCGGCGAAGACAATCGCAACGTGGCGCGCATGGCGCTGCTGCTGGCCGGGCTGCCGGAAACTATTCCGGGCGTGACCCTCAACCGCCTGTGCGCTTCGGGCATGGATGCCATCGGCACCGCCTTCCGCGCCATTGCCAGTGGTGAGATGGAGCTGGCCATCGCCGGCGGCGTCGAGTCGATGTCCCGCGCGCCCTTTGTCATGGGCAAGGCCGACACCGCCTTTTCGCGCAACATGAAGCTGGAAGACACCACCATCGGCTGGCGCTTCATCAACCCGCTGATGAAGGCCCAGTACGGCGTGGATGCGATGCCGCAGACCGCCGACAACGTCGCCGACGATTATCAGGTGTCGCGTGCCGACCAGGATGCGTTCGCCCTGCGCAGCCAGCAGCGCACCGCCGCGGCGCAGGCCGCCGGGTTCTTCGCCGAGGAAATCGTCCCGGTGCGTATCGTCCACAAGAAGGGCGAGACCCTGGTCGAGCAGGATGAGCACCCGCGGGCCGATACCTCGCTGGAAACCCTGGGCAAACTCAAGCCGGTCAACGGCCCGGACAAGACCGTCACCGCCGGGAACGCCTCGGGCGTCAACGACGGGGCAGCGGCGCTGATCCTGGCGTCGGCCGAGGCGGTGAAAAGGCACGGCCTGACCGCCCGTGCCCGGGTGCTGGGCATGGCCAGCGCCGGCGTGGCGCCACGGGTGATGGGCATCGGCCCGGTGCCGGCGGTGCGCAAGTTGACCGAACGCTTGGGTGTGGCGGTCAGCGATTTCGATGTGATCGAACTCAACGAAGCCTTCGCCAGCCAGGGCCTGGCAGTATTGCGCGAACTGGGCCTGGCGGACGACGCGCCACAGGTCAACCCCAACGGTGGTGCCATCGCCCTCGGCCATCCGCTGGGCATGAGCGGCGCGCGCCTGGTATTGACCGCGCTGCACCACCTGGAAAAGACCGGTGGCAAGAAAGGCCTGGCGACCATGTGCGTGGGTGTCGGCCAGGGCCTGGCATTGGCCATCGAGCGCGTCTGACGCGCTTCTTATAAGAACGAGGAACGAGCATGACCGACAAGCCCGGTTACCGGCGCCCGCAACCAGGTACTCAGCCTGATTACCTGCACCCGGCCTACAAATCCACCAACACCCGCTCGCCGTCCAAGCCGCTGGTGTTCCTGCCCCATTCGCTGTCGGAAATCACCGGCCCAACCATCGGCGCCGATTACCTGCAGGACAAGGATAACGACCTGACCGCCCAGCATGCCGGCGAGCCCCAGGGCGAACGCATCATCATCCACGGCCGGGTGCTGGACGAGAACGGCCTGCCGGTGCCGGGGATCCTGGTGGAGATCTGGCAGGCCAACGCCGCCGGTCGCTACAACCACGACCGCGACCTGCACGACGCACCGCTGGACCCGAACTTCACTGGCACCGGGCGTACTGTCACCGATGCCGATGGCTGGTACCAGTTCCAGACCATCAAGCCCGGTGCCTACCCCTGGGGTAACCATCACAACGCATGGCGTCCGGCGCATATCCACTTCTCGCTGTTCGGCCCGAGTATCCTCACGCGCCTGGTGACCCAGATGTATTTCCCGGGCGACCCGCTGCTGGCCTACGACCCGATCTACAACTGCGTGCCGGACACTAGCGCCAAGGAACGCCTGATCGCCAGCTTCGACCTGGAGAAAACCATTCCGTCCTACGCCCTTGGCTACCGTTGGGACATCGTCTTGCGCGGCCGCGATGCCACGCCGATGGAGAAATAAGATGACGCTGACTGCGACCACGTCCCACACCGTCGGCCCGTACTACCACATCGGCCTGACCTGGCTGAACCGCGAAGACCTGACCCAGGCCGAGACCCTCGGCGAGCGGGTGGCGATCAGCGGCCAGGTGGTGGATGGCAACGGTGATTTCGTCAACGACGCCATGCTGGAAATCTGGCAGGCCAACGCGGTCGGCAAGTACGACCACCCGGAAGACGATCAGGCCAAGGCCCTGGACCCGAACTTCCAGGGCTTCGGCCGGGTGCCGGTGGATGGGGAAGGGCGTTTCCGTTTCACCACCATCAAGCCGGGTACCGTACCTGGCCTGAAAGGCTCGACCCAGGCGCCGCACCTGGTGGTGCTGGTGTTTGCCCGGGGCCTGGTCAAGCACCTGCTGACCCGTATCTACTTCGACGGCGAGCCGGCCAACGCCGCCGATCCGCTGCTGGCCTGCGTGCCCGAAGAGCGTCGCGCCACCTTGCTGGCCAAGGCCGATGCGCCGGGCCACTACCAGTGGAACGTGATCCTGCAGGGGACCGACGCGGAAACGGTGTTCTTCGATTATTGAGTGTGCCTGGGGGGAGTGGGCTGGTTCGCGATAAGGCTGAGCCGGCCGCTCCCCCCAAGGTCGTCTTGCGGAACGGGACTGTTACAAAGTATGTCTAGACTCACAACGTCCCCAAAGAGTGAAAAGCCATGACAACGTTAACCAGTCACTACACGGCCGAGGAGCGCAGCAAGAGGATCTTCGCGATCGTCGGCGCCTCCTCCGGCAACCTGGTCGAATGGTTCGACTTCTACGTCTACGCCTTCTGCGCGATCTATTTCGCTCCGGCGTTTTTCCCCTCCGACGACCCCACGGTGCAACTGCTCAATACCGCCGGCGTGTTCGCCGCCGGGTTCCTGATGCGTCCTATCGGCGGCTGGCTGTTCGGCCGGGTGGCCGACAAGCACGGGCGCAAGAATTCCATGATGATCTCGGTGCTGATGATGTGCGCCGGCTCCTTGGTCATCGCCTTCCTGCCGACCTACGCCAGCATCGGCGCCTGGGCACCGGCGCTGCTGCTGATGGCGCGGCTGTTCCAGGGCCTGTCGGTGGGCGGTGAATACGGCACCACCGCGACCTACATGAGCGAAGTCGCGCTCAAGGGCCAGCGCGGGTTCTTCGCGTCCTTCCAGTACGTGACCCTGATCGGCGGGCAACTGCTGGCGGTGCTGGTGGTGGTGATCCTGCAACAGTTCCTCGACGAGGCGGAGCTCAAGGCCTGGGGCTGGCGGATTCCGTTCGTGATTGGCGCCATTGCGGCCCTGATCTCCTTGCTGCTGCGGCGCTCGCTGAAAGAAACCACCAGCAAGGAAATGCGTGAAGACAAGGACGCCGGTAGCGTGGCCGCGCTGTTCAAGCATCACTCGAAGGCCTTTGTCACGGTGCTGGGCTACACCGCCGGCGGCTCGCTGATTTTCTACACCTTCACCACCTATATGCAGAAATACCTGGTGAACACCGCCGGCATGCACGCCAAGACCGCCAGCTACATCATGACCGGCGCGCTGTTCCTGTACATGTGCATGCAGCCGCTGTTCGGCATGCTGGCGGACAAGATCGGCCGGCGTAACTCGATGCTCTGGTTCGGCGCGCTGGGCACGCTGTGCACCGTGCCTATCCTGCTGACCCTGAAAACCATCACCAGCCCGTTCCTGGCCTTCGTGCTGATCACCCTGGCCCTGGCGATCGTCAGTTTCTACACCTCCATCAGCGGCCTGGTAAAAGCCGAGATGTTCCCGCCGCAAGTGCGGGCGCTGGGGGTAGGCCTGGCCTATGCGGTGGCCAACGCGCTGTTCGGCGGTTCGGCGGAGTACGTGGCCCTGGGCCTGAAATCCCTGGGCATGGAAAACACCTTCTACTGGTACGTGACGGCGATGATGGCGATTGCCTTCCTGTTCAGCCTGCGCCTGCCGAAACAGGCGGCGTACCTGCACCACGATCTGTGACCTGTCCGCGTGCGTCCGTCGCGGACGCACGCCCCAAAGGATTGTTTATGAGCACACCGGCGAGCAACCAACTGTTCGATGCCTACTTCACCACCCGCGATATGCGCGCGGTGTTCTGCGACCAGGGTCGGGTCCAGGCCATGCTCGACTTCGAGGCCGCGCTGGCCCGGGCCGAGGCCCGGGTCGGGGTGATCCCGGCCGCGGCGGTGGCGCCGATCGAGGCGGCCTGCCGGGCCGGGCTCTATGATTTTGCCGCCCTGGGCCAGGCCATCGCCACGGCGGGCAACTCGGCGATTCCGCTGGTCAAGGCCCTGGGCAAACAGATCGCCAAGAGCGATGCCAGCGCCGAGCGTTATGTGCACCTGGGCGCCACCAGCCAGGATGTGATGGACAGTGGGCTGGTCCTGCAAGTGCGGCAGGCGCTGAGCTTGATCGACAACGACCTGGCGCGCCTCGGCGGCATCCTGGCCGCCCAGGCCCAGCGTTATGCCGACACCCCCATGGCCGGCCGCACCTGGCTGCAACATGCCACGCCGGTCACCCTCGGCATGAAGATCGCTGGCTGGCTGGGGGCAGTGACCCGCAGTCGCGAGCGCCTGGCGCAGCTCAAGCCGCGCTTGCTGGTGCTGCAGTTCGGCGGTGCCTCCGGGACCCTCGCGGCCCTGGGCGAGCAGGCCCTGCCGATTGCCCAGGCCCTGGCCGAGGAGTTGCAACTGAGCCTGCCGGAACAGCCCTGGCACACCCAGCGCGACCGGTTGGTGGAGTTCGCTTCGGTGCTCGGCCTGATCGCCGGCAGCCTCGGCAAGCTCGGCCGTGACATCAGCCTGTTGATGCAGACCGAGGCGGCGGAAGTCTTCGAGCCGTCGGCGCCGGGCAAGGGCGGCTCCTCGACCATGCCGCACAAGCGCAACCCGGTGGGCGCGGCGGTATTGATCGGCGCGGCGACCCGGGTTCCCGGGCTGCTGGCGACGATGTTCAGCGCCATGCCCCAGGAGCACGAACGCAGCCTGGGCCTGTGGCACGCCGAATGGGAAACCCTGCCGGAGATCTGCTGCCTGGTGTCCGGGGCCTTGCAACAGGCACTGCTGGTGGCCGACGGGCTGGAAGTCGACGCCGCGCGCATGGCCAGGAACCTCGACCTGACCCAGGGGCTGGTGCTGGCGGAAGCCGTGAGCATCGCCCTGGCCCAGCGCCTGGGCCGCGAGACCGCGCACCATCTGCTGGAGCAATGCTGCAAGCGCGCGGTGGCCGAACAGCGGCATCTGCGCACGGTGCTGGGGGATGAGCCGCAAGTGACCGCCGAGCTGTCGGCGGCGGAACTGGATCGCCTGCTGGACCCGGCGCATTACCTCGGCCAGGCGCACGCCTGGGTCGAGCGCGCCGTGGCCGAACATTTAGCCTTGAACGCCTGAAGGAGACTGCCGTGGCATTCGTACAACTCGCCGATGGCGAACTGCATTACCAACTGGACGGCCCGGCCGATGCGCCGGTGCTGGTCCTGTCCAACTCCCTGGGTACCGACCTGCACATGTGGGACATGCAGATTCCGGCCTTTACCAAGCACTTCCGGGTGCTGCGTTTCGACACCCGTGGCCACGGCAAATCCCTGGTCACCGAAGGCCCCTACAGCATCGAGCAGTTGGGACGTGACGTGCTGGCGCTGCTGGATGCCCTGCATATCCAGCGTGCGCATTTCTGCGGCCTGTCCATGGGCGGGCTGATCGGCCAGTGGCTGGGTATCAATGCCGGCGAGCGCCTGAACAAACTGGTGGTATGCAACACCGCGGCGAAGATCGGCGACCCATCGGTATGGAACCCGCGCATCGAAACCGTGCTGCGCGACGGCCAGGCGGCCATGGTCGCATTGCGCGATGCCTCGATCGCCCGCTGGTTCACCCCGGACTTCGCCGCGGCGCACCCGGACCAGGCCAAGCTGATCACCGACATGCTGGCGGCCACCTCGCCCCAGGGTTATGCCGCCAACTGCGCGGCGGTGCGCGATGCGGATTTCCGCGAGCAACTGTCGGCGATCGAGGCGCCGACCCTGGTGGTGTCCGGCACCGAAGATGCGGTCACGCCGCCCTCGGGCGGGCATTTCATTCAGGAGCGCGTGCGCGGCGCCGAATACGCCGAGTTCCATGCGGCGCACCTGTCCAACGTCCAGGCTGGCGCTGCGTTCAGCGAGCGGGTCGTGGCATTTTTGCTGGCCGACCAGCGTATTTAAGGAGCCTCCCGTGGACGAGAAACAACGTTACGCCGAAGGCATGCAAGTGCGTCGCGCGGTGCTGGGCGATGCCCATGTCGATCGCAGCCTGAGCACCCTGACCGAGTTCAACTCGGAGTTCCAGGAAATGATCACCCGGCACGCCTGGGGCGATATCTGGACGCGTCCGGGCCTGCCGCGCCATACCCGCAGCCTGATCACCATCGCCATGCTGATCGGCATGAACCGCAACGAAGAGCTCAAGCTGCACCTGCGCGCCGCCGCCAACAACGGCGTGAGCCGCGCCGAGATCAAGGAAGTGATCATGCAGAGCGCGATCTACTGCGGCATTCCGGCGGCCAACGCGACCTTCCACCTGGCTGAGTCGGTGTGGGACGAGCTGGGCGTCGAATCCCGCGCCTGATAACCCACGATCTATAAAGGAACGCGGCGCCGCTGCATTTTCCCTGCAGGAGCGAGCTTGCTCGCGATGAACCTGAGGGTGCCGTGTTCAGCCCGTCAATACGCGCCATCGTCGACGATCATCGCGAGCAAGCTTCGCTCCTACAAAAACAAGGCCAGCCCCGGGGAATGGGGCTGGCCTTGTTTTTGGTGTGGGCGAGCGAGTGGGCTTACAGCAGGCTGATCGGGTAGCTGATGATCAGGCGGTTCTCGTCGAACTCGTTGGTGCTGAAGTCGCGGCGCATGGTCGAGTTGCGCCATTTGACGTTGAGGTTCTTGAGCGTGCCGCTTTGCACGGTGTAGGCCAGTTCGCTCTCGCGTCCCCATTCCTTGCCGTCGGTGATGGTGCCGGTATGCACGTTGTCGCCCTTGATGTAGCGGTTCATCAGGGTCAGGCCGGGGATGCCAACCGCGACGAAGTTGTAGTCATGGCGCAGCTGCCAGGATCTTTCCTGGGCGTTGTCGTAGCTGGCGTTGTAGCTGTCGTTGGCCAGGGTGCCGCCGCTGGTGCCGTTGACGCGCATCCAGGCGTTGTCGCCGGTGAGTTTCTGCAGGCCGACGTAGAAGGTGTGGCCGCCGTACTTGGCCGAGAACAGGCCCGACCAGGTCTTGTTGTCCAGGTCGCCGGCGCGGGCGCTGCCATCTTCCTTGCCGTAGAAGAAGCCGATGTTGGCGCCCAGGGTCCAGTCGCCCAGCGGCTGGCTGTGGATCAGGTTGAGGTATTGCTGGCTGTAGATGTCCTTGAGCTGGGCGTTCCACACCCCGACCTGGGTGCGCTTGTCGTTGAAGCTGTATTCGCCGCCCTGGAAGTTGAAGCGGTCGGAGGTGAAGGCCGCTTTGCCGGTCATCGACATGTCGCTCATGCTGCTGTCGTCACGCGGGCTGTTGGCGCGGAACTGGCCACCGTAGAGGGTCAGGCCGTCAATTTCCTTCGAGGTGATCTGGCCGCCGCGGAAGGTCTGGGGCAGGGAGCGACCGTCGTCCGAGCGCAGGATCGGCAGCACCGGCATCCATTCGCCGACCTTGACCTCGGTCTGCGACAGGCGGGCCTTGAATGCCACGCCCGTGCGGCCGAAGTGGTCGGCCGGGCGCCCGTCGTGATCCAGCGGCAATAACTGGGTACCGCCGGTGCCTTTGCCGCCATCGAGCTTCAACGAGTACAGCCCCAGTACGTCCATGCCGAACCCGACGGTGCCTTGGGTGAAGCCGGATTTGGCGTCGAGGATGAAGCTCTGCGTCCATTCTTCAGCCTTACCCTGGGCCTTGCCCGGGTTGGTGAAGTTGCGGTTGATGTAGAAGTTGCGCAGGTTCAGGTTGACCTTGGCGTCTTCGAGAAAGCCGGACTCCGCGGCCATGACCGGCAGGGCCGTGCCGGCGATGCCGACGGCCAGCAGGCTGGGCAGCAGTGAATAGGGAGTGCGAGTGGATGGCTTCATGGATCGGGCTCTCTAATTGTTAGGGGTGAGGCTGGGCGCTGCGGCAACGTCAGGTTGCAGACAAGGTTGAAACCGGGAGGGTGGAGGGAACGGAATCAGCCGGAGCGGGCAGGGCGCGGGGTCATGATGACGAACCTGTTGTTATTGGTTTTTGCAGGTGCGGGGAATGGTGCGTTGGATCAACGACCCTGTTCAATTGGCCTTGGCGGGTTTTGGGCGATTAACGAACACAAGTGATGGCGGTCTTCGGCTCATAAAAAAACCCACCGCAAGGTGGGTTTTTTCAAGCGGCATGCACTCAGAACAGCTTCAGTGGCGGTGCCTCTTTGCTCACTTCCGCTTTCTGCGAACCTTGCTCGTTCCAACCGCCGCCCAGGGCCTTGTACAGGTTGACCTCGCTGGTCAGCTGCGCAAGCCGGTCGGTGATCAACGCTTGCTGCGCGCTGAACAGCGAGCGCTGGGCGTCGAGGAACGTCAGGTTGCTGTCGACACCGATGCGGTAGCGACGCTCGGCCAGGCGGTAGTAGTCCTGGTTGGCATTGACGAAGTCACGCTGGGCCTGCAACTGCTGGTTGTAGGTCTGGCGTGCGGCCAGGCCATCGGAGACTTCCTGGAAGGCGGTCTGGATGGACTTCTCGTACTGCGCGACGTTGATGTCTTTCTGGATTTTCGAGTAATCCAGGCTGGCGCGCAGGCTGCCGGCGTTGAAGATCGGGATATTGATCTGCGGCGCGAACGACCAGGTGCCCGAGCCGCCCTTGAACAGGCCGCCCATATCCGGGCTCAAGGTCCCGGCATTGGCGGTCAGGCTGATGCTCGGGAAGAACGCCGCGCGTGCCGCGCCAATACTGGCGTTGGCGGCTTTCAGGTTGTGCTCGGCGGCGAGGATGTCCGGACGGCGTTGCAGCAATTCCGACGGCAGGCCGGCGGGCAACTCGCTGAGCAGGTCGGCCGACAACGGCTGCGGGCTCGGCAGGTTGGCCGGGATCGAGGTACCCAGCAGCAGGGTCAGACTGTTTTCGTCCTGGGCCACCTGGCGGGTATAACGCGCCAGTTGCACCCGTGCGTTTTCCACCGAGGTCCGCGCCTGGCTCAGGTCCAGGGCCGAGGCCACGCCGACTTCGTTGCTGCGCGAGGTGAGACGGTAGCTCTCCTCGTAGGCCGCCAGGGTGTCCTGGGTCAGCTTGAGCAGTTCCTTGTCGGCCTGCCAGGTCAGGTAGGCATTGGCCACGCTGGCCACCAGGCTGATCTGCGTGCTGCGCCGGGCTTCTTCGCTGGAGAAGTAAGTCTGCAAGGCCTGCTCGCTCAAGCTGCGAACGCGACCGAACAGGTCCAGCTCATAAGCGCTGACACCCAGGGTTGCCGAGTACTGGCTGGAGATGGCCGCTTCACCGGTCTGCGACAACCGTGCCGGGGTGCGTTGACGGCTGCCGCTGCCGTTGGCCGAAACCGCCGGGAACAGGTCCGCGCGCTGGATCTGGTATTGAGCGGCGTAGGCGTCGATGTTCAGCGCCGCGACCCGCAGGTCGCGGTTGTTCACCAGCGCGGTCTGGATCAGCTGCTGCAGGGCAGGGTCATGGAAGAACTGCCGCCAGCCCTGTTCGGCGGCTGCCTGGTTGGCAGCCTCCGCAGGCGAATAGGCCGGCCCTTGCGGGTATTGCGCCGCGACCGGCGCTTGCGGCTGCTGATAATCCGGTATCAGCGAGCAACCACTCAGCACGGCGGCGGTGATTGCGAGGGAGAGTAGCGACTTGCTCATTGGCCAGCCTCTTCAGGAGTTTCAGTAGTTTGCGCCTCGTCTGCCTTGCGACGGCCCATCTTGGACACGGTGACGAAGAACAAAGGCACCCAGAATATCGCCAGGACAGTCGCGGTGAGCATACCGCCAATCACCCCGGTACCGATCGCATGCTGGCTGCCCGAGCCTGCGCCGGTGGAGATGGCCAGCGGTACCACACCGAGCACGAAGGCCAGGGAGGTCATGATAATCGGACGCAGACGCATGCGGCAGGCTTCGATCGCCGCGTCCACCAGGCTGCGGCCCTGCTCGTGCAGTTCCTTGGCGAACTCGACGATCAGAATGGCGTTTTTCGCCGCCAGGCCGATGGTCACCAACAGCCCCACCTGGAAGTACACGTCGTTGGACAGGCCGCGCAGGCTGGTCGCCATCAGCGCACCGATGATCCCCAGCGGCACCACCAGCATGACCGCGATCGGAATCGACCAGCTTTCATACAGCGCCGCCAGGCACAGGAACACCATCAGCAGCGACAAGGCGTACAGCGCGGGAGCTTGCGAGCCCGACAGGCGTTCCTCGTAGGACAGGCCGGTCCAGGAGATACCGACACCGGCCGGCAGCTTCTTGGCGATGGCTTCGACTTCGGCCATGGCTTCACCGGTGCTGTAGCCCGGCGCCGGGGCACCCAGGACTTCCACCGCTTCCACGCCGTTGTAACGGGCCAGTTTCGGCGAACCGTAGATCCACGTGCCCTTGGCGAAGGAGGCGAACGGCACCATGGTCCCGGCGCTGTTGCGCACGTACCACTTCTTCAGGTCCTCGGGGCTCATGCGAGCGTTAGGCTGACCCTGGATGTACACCTTCTTCACCCGACCGCGGTCGATGAAGTCGTTGACGTAGCTACTGCCCAGGGCAATCGACAAGGTGTTGTTGATGTCGGAGATGGTCACGCCCAGGGCGCTGGCCTTCTCGTCATCGATTTCCAGCTGGTACTGCGGCTCGTCGTTCAGGCCGTTCGGACGCACCTGGGACAGGATCTTGCTTTGCGCCGCCATGCCGAGGAACTGGTTGCGCGCTTCCATCAGTTTTTCGTGGCCGATACCGGCGCGGTCCTGCAGGAACACGTCGAAACCGGTGGCGTTACCCAGCTCCAGTACCGCCGGCGGGGCGAAGGCGAACACCATCGCATCGCGGAAGCTGAAGAAGTGCTGCTGGGCCCGGGCCGCCAGGTTGAACACGCTGTTTTCCACGGAGCGTTGGTCCCACGGCTTGAGCATGATGAATGCCATGCCCGAACTCTGGCCACGACCGGCGAAGTTGAAGCCGTTCACGGTGAAGACCGAGGCCACGGTGTCCTTTTCCTTGTCCAGCAGGTAGGCGCGCATTTCATCGACTACCACCTGGGTCCGCTCGGAACTGGAGCCGGCCGGGGTCTGTACCTGGGCGAACAGTACGCCCTGGTCTTCTTCCGGAAGGAACGCGGACGGGATGCGCATGAACAGCCAGATCATGCCGACCACGATCAGCACGTAGGCCAGCAGGTAAGGCGCCTTGTGCCGCAGGATGTTGCCCACGCCACGCTCGTAGCTTTTGACGCTGCGGTCGAAGTTACGGTTGAACCAGCCGAAGAAACCTTTTTTCGGCGCGCCGTGCTCGCCATGGGGAATGGCCTTGAGCATGGTGGCGCACAGGGCCGGAGTGAAGATCAGGGCAACCAGGACCGACAGGGCCATGGCCGAGACCACGGTGATCGAGAACTGCTTGTAGATCACACCGGTGGAACCGCTGAAGAACGCCATTGGCAGCAGTACCGCCGACAGCACCAGGGCAATGCCGACCAGGGCGCCCTGGATCTGGCCCATGGACTTCTTGGTCGCTTCCTTGGGCGACAGGCCTTCCTCGGCCATTACCCGCTCGACGTTTTCCACCACGACGATGGCATCGTCCACCAGCAAGCCGATGGCCAGTACCATGCCGAACATGGTCAGGGTGTTGATGCTGAAGCCGGCGGCCGCGAGGATACCGAAGGTACCCAGCAACACCACTGGAACGGTCATGGTGGTGATGACGGTGGCGCGGAAGTTCTGCAGGAACAGGAACATCACCAGGAACACCAGCACGATCGCTTCGACCAGGGTTTCAACCACACCCTTGATCGACTCGGTCACCACTGGGGTGGTGTCGTACGGGAACACCACTTTCATCCCTTGCGGGAAGAACGGTTCCAGGTCGCTGATGGTCTTGCGCAGGGCCTTGGCGGTGTCCAGGGCGTTGGCGCCGTTGGCCAGTTTCACGGCCAGGCCGGAAGCCGGGGCACCGTTGAACTGGGCACTGACGGAGTAGTTTTCACCGCCCAGAGCCACATCCGCGACATCGCCCAGACGCACTTGCGAGCCGTCCGCGTTGACCTTCAGCAGGATGGCCTTGAACTGCTCGGCAGTCTGCAGGCGGGTCTTGCCGATGATGGTGGCGTTCAGTTGCTGGCCTGGCAGGGCTGGCAAGCCACCGATCTGGCCGGACGACACCTGGACGTTCTGCGCCGCCACGGCGTTTTTCACGTCGACCGGAGTCAGGTTGAAGTTGTTCAGCTTGGCCGGGTCGAGCCAGATACGCATGGCGTACTGGGCACCGAACACCTGGAAGTCACCCACGCCCGCGGTCCGCGAGATCGGGTCCTGCATGTTGGACACGATGTAGTTCGAGAGGTCGTCCTTGGACATGCTGCCGTCCTCGGAAACCACACCGATCACCAACAGGAAGTTCTTCACCGCCTTGGTCACGCGGATACCCTGTTGCTGCACTTCTTGCGGCAGCAGCGGGGTGGCCAGGTTCAGCTTGTTCTGTACCTGGACCTGCGCGGTGTCCGAGTTGGTGCCCTGCTCGAAGGTCGCGGTAATGGTCATGCTGCCGTCGGAGTTACTTTCCGAGGACACATAGCGCAGGTTGTCGATACCGTTGAGCTGCTGCTCGATGACCTGGACCACGGTGTCCTGCACGGTCTGTGCGGAAGCGCCTGGGTAGGTCACGGAGATGGCGATCGCTGGAGGCGCGATGCTCGGGTATTGGTTGATCGGCAATTTGAGGATCGATAGAGCCCCGACCAGCATGATCACCAGGGCGATTACCCAGGCGAAAATCGGACGGTCGATAAAAAATTTCGACATGGTTTACTCCCCTTTGCCGCCTGCAGCTTTGTCAGTTGCCTGTGCAGTGGCCGGGTTTTTTGCTGGAACGTTGGTCGCTTCGCTGGCTTTGACTTCGACGCCAGGTCGGACGAATTGCAGCCCTTCGGTGATCAGGCGATCACCGGCCTTCAGGCCGTCCTCGATCAGCCACTGGTTGCCGACGGTGCGGCTGGCCTTGAGCTGACGCAGTTCAACCTTGTTGTCCGGGCCAACCACCAGGGCGGTCGGTGTGCCCTTGAGGTCGCGGGTCACGCCTTGTTGCGGGGCGAGGATCGCCGCGGCATTCACGCCGGCCTGCAGTTGCGCATGCACGAACATGCCGGGCAGCAGGGTGTGTTCCGGGTTCGGGAACACCGCGCGCAGGGTCACGGAACCGGTGGTTTCGTCGACCGACACTTCGGAGAACTCCAGCTTGCCGTCGAGTTTGTACTGGCTGCCGTCTTCCAGGGTCAGCTTGACCTTGGCGGCGTTGTCGCCGGCCTTCTGCAGGCGACCGCTTTCCAGCTCGCGGCGCAGCTCGAGCAACTCGACCGACGACTGGGTGACGTCGACGTAGATCGGGTCGAGTTGCTGGATGGTTGCCATGGCGGTGGACTGACCGTTGCTGACCAATGCGCCTTCAGTGACCGAAGAACGGCCGATACGCCCGGAGATCGGCGACAGCACCTTGGTGTAGCGCAGGTCGATCTGGGCGCTCTGCAGCGCGGCTTCCGATTGCAGGCGGTTGGCGACGGCGGTGTCGTATTCCTGGCGGCTTACGGCTTGCTCGTCGACCAGCTGCTTGTAGCGATCGGAGATCGACTTGGTCGATTGCAGGTTGGCCTGGGCGCTCTTGAGGGTCGACTCATAGACCGACGGATCGATCTGATAGAGCTGCTGACCTTCCTTGACGTCGCCGCCTTCCTTGAACAGACGCTTGAGAATGATGCCGTTGACCTGAGGACGGACTTCGGCGATCCGGAACGCAGTGGTGCGCCCTGGAAGCTCGGACGTCAGGGTAAAGGCTTGAGGTTGCAGGGTGACTACGCCGACCTGAGGGGCTTGTGGGGCGGGAGCCGCCTCTTCCTTTTTACATCCGCTGAGCAGCGATGCCAGGGCGACGGCAGTGACCAGAGCGGTAACAGCTGGCTTGAGTTGCATGAAGATCCTCGGGTCAGGCGCGCAAAATGCGCACTCGAAAAGTGGAAGGGTAAAAAACGAGTGCTGAGTGGATAAGTAGCTTGCTAAGGAATATACTTACGTTCATGGTTGTTTGTAAATACCTTGGCGGCGTACCCATTCGGTTACAAAAGCCGTTGCAAGTGTCGAATTGTAGGTTGGGTAAACGGCACCCGAGATGCCGTTCCATATTTATTCAGATGAGCTTCATGCATCGCTGAAACATCCTGATCGAGGTTTACTGCCATGGTCCGTCGTACCAAAGAGGAAGCTCAAGAAACCCGCAAACAGATACTCGAGGCGGCCGAAAAAGCCTTCTACGAGCGCGGTGTGGCGCGTACCACCCTGGCCGATATCGCGACTTTGGCCGGTGTCACGCGTGGAGCTATTTACTGGCATTTCAGCAACAAGGCGGATCTGGTGCAGGCCATGCTCGATACCTTGCGCGAGCCGCTGAATGAAATGGCCAGGGCCAGTGAAGACGAAGAGGAAGTCGATCCGCTGGGGTGCATGCGCAAGCTGCTGATTCATTTGTTTCATCAAATTGCCCTGGACCCGAAAACCCGACGCATTAATGAGATTTTGTTTCACAAGTGCGAATTCACCGATGAAATGTGCGACTTGCGGCGCCAGCGTCGCGCGGCCAGCCTGGATTGCAACGTGCATATCGAGCTGGCGTTGCGCAATGCCGTGAAGCGGGGACAACTGCCCGAGAACCTCGATACTGCCCGGGCGGCCATCAGTATCCACGCCTATATTGATGGCATTCTTTATCAGTGGCTGTTGGCGCCGGACAGTTTCGAACTCCATAAGGAAGCGGAGCGCTGGATCGATACCGGATTGGACATGCTGCGCCTGAGTCCCAGCCTGCGTAATTGAGACAAAATGCGGAATTACGTCGGCAGATGTCAACGTTTGCGCGTTATAAAACGCGATGTTTTATTCGTCACGGCTCACCGGGATGCCTTTATATACGTGCCGACTTTATCTTGATAGATAGCGAGCTACGTATTTTGTAGGGAAATTGTTGCGAGTATGTGAATGAGTGTGAGTACCGCGGCTTATAAGGGCACCGAGCAACCGGTCAAAGGTATAGCACTGATTTGCCTGGCGGTTTTGCTGTTCGCCAGTCATGACACCCTGTCCAAATACCTGTCCGGGTTCTATCCCATCGTCATGGTGGTCTGGGCCCGGTATGTGGTGCACACGCTGTTGATGCTGGTGGTGTTCGTGCCGCGCAGCGGTTTCTCCGCCGTGGTGCGTACCAAGCGTCCGGGCCAGCAACTGTTGCGCGCCTTGTGCCTGATCGGCACCAGCCTGTTTTTCACCACCGGCCTGCGTTATATCCCCCTGGCCGAGGCCACCGCGGTCAACTTCCTCGCGCCTTTGCTGGTTACCGCCTTGTCCGTGCCGCTGCTGGGCGAGCGGGTGACCCGCAGCCAGTGGCTGGCGGTGCTGGCCGGTTTCGTCGGGGTATTGATCGTGATTCGTCCGGGCGGCGCCTTGTTCACCCCGGCGATCCTGCTGCCGCTGTGCTCGGCCTTGTGTTTTGGCTTCTATCAGTTGCTCACCCGCAAGCTCAGCGGTGTCGACAGCCCCACCACCAGCAACTTCCTCACCGGGATTCTCAACAGCCTGATCATGAGCGCGGCGCTGCCGTTCTTCTGGAGCACGCCGACCCTGGGGCACGCCCTGTTCATGATCGGCCTCGGTACCTGCGGCATGCTCGGCCACCTGTTGCTGACCCAGGCTTTCCGCCATGCCGCGCCGGCGATGCTGGCGCCATTCAGCTACGGGCAGATCCTGTTCGCCGGCATGTACGGCTACCTGATCTTCGATCACACCCCGGACAGCTTCGGCATAATCGGGATCGCGGTGATCTGCCTCAGCGGCCTGGCCGTGGCCTGGGGCCAGCGCAAACGCGGCTGATTGCCTGGCGCCTGTGTCACCTTGGCAGGCATCCCCTTGCTCCTATGGAGGCATGTTTGCGTGACGCAGTAAAAAGCCCCGGCTCTTGCGAGTCCGGGGTTTTTTTATTGAAGCGTCTTACAGCGTCGGGTAGTCGATATAGCCGACCGGGCCCTTGGCGTAGAACAGCTCGGGACGCGCGTCGTTGAGCGGTGCATCGGCCTTCAGGCGGGCCGGCAGGTCCGGGTTGGCGATGAAGGGCACACCGAAGGCCACGGCATCGGCCTTGCCGCTGGCCAGCCAGGCATTGGCGCTGTCCTTGGTGAAGCGTTCGTTGGCGATGTAAGGGCCGCCGAAGGCTTCTTTGAGTTGTGGGCCGAGGCTGTCGGCGCCTTCTTTCTCGCGGGAGCAGATAAAGGCGATACCGCGTTTGCCCAGCTCGCGAGCGACATAGGTGAAGGTTTCGGCCAGGTTGTCGTCGCCCATGTCATGGGAGTCGGCCCGTGGCGCCAGGTGTACGCCGACACGGCCGGCGCCCCAGACTTCGATGGCGGCGTCGGTCACTTCCAGCAGCAGGCGGGCGCGGTTTTCCAGGGAGCCGCCGTACTGGTCGGTGCGCTGGTTGGTGGAGCTTTGCAGGAACTGATCCAGCAGGTAGCCGTTGGCGCCGTGGATTTCCACGCCGTCGAAACCGGCAGCCTTGGCGTTCTCGGCGCCAACGCGGTAGGCGTCGACGATGTCGGCGATTTCAGCGGTTTCCAGGGCGCGCGGGGTCGGGTAGTCGGCCAGCGGACGCACCAGGCTGACATGGCCCTTGGGCTGGATGGCGCTTGGCGCGACCGGCGCTTCGCCGTTGAGGTAGCTCGGGTGTGAAACCCGGCCCACGTGCCACAGCTGCAGGAAGATCTTGCCGCCCGCGCCGTGAACGGCCTTGGTCACGTTGCTCCAGCCGCGCACCTGGTCGTTGGACCAGATGCCCGGGGTGTCCGGGTAGCCGACGCCCATCGGGGTCACCGAGGTGGCCTCGCTGAGGATCAGGCCGGCGGAGGCGCGTTGTACGTAGTACTCGGCCATCAGCGCGTTCGGCACGCGGCCCTCGTCGGCTCGGCAGCGGGTCAGCGGCGCCATGATGATGCGGTTGGCCAGCTCGAGGTCGCCGAGTTTGATCGGATCGAAAATAGTCGTCATGAAATACACCCTTCTTTAGATGAACGTATCAGTTGGTGGCAGGAGCCAGATCGGCGTTGCCGCCCTGGCGAAAGGTAATCAGCGTCACCAGCAGGGCCAGGACCGCCAGCGCGGCGGCCGCCAGCGGCACGTTGACCAGGCCGTAGCCGTGGGCAATGACGCTGCCGCCGACCCAGGCGCCCAGGGCGTTGCCGATGTTGAAGGCGCCGATGTTCAGCGTGGACACCAGGTTCGGCGCGGCCTTGCCGAAGGTCACCACGTTGACCTGCAGGGCGGGCACCGCGGCGAAGCAGGCGGTGGCCCAGAGGAACAGGGTGACTTCGGTGGGGATCAGCGCGACGCTGGTCCAGGTCAGCACGGAGCTGGTCACGGCCATGGCGATCAGCACGCCGACCAGGGTGCCCGACAGGCTCTTGTCGGCCATCTTGCCGCCGATGATGTTGCCCAGGGTCAGGCCCAGGCCGATCAGCACCAGGGTCCAGGTCACGCCCTGGGGCGAGACGCCGGTCACCTCGCCCAGCAGCGGGGCGACATAGGTGAACAGGGTGAACACCGAAGCGGAGAACAGCGCGGTCATGCTCAGCGACAGCCAGATCCCGGCGCCCTTGAGGGCGATCAGTTCCGAACGCATGTCGAGCTTCTCTTCGTCGCGCTTGGCGGGCAGGAAGCGGATCAGGCCGATCAGGGCAATCACGCCGATCACGGTCACCGCCCAGAAGGTCGAACGCCAGCCGGCCTGCTGGCCCAGGGCGGTGCCCAGCGGTACGCCGAGCACGTTGGCCAGGGTCAGGCCGGTGAACATCAGGGCCACGGCGGAAGCACGCTTGTTGGCGGGCACCAGGCCTGCCGCGACCACCGAACCGATACCAAAGAAGGCGCCATGGCACAGGGCGGTGACCACACGGGCGAACATCAGCACGTCATAGTCACTGGCCAGCGCACACAGCAGGTTGCCGACGATGAAAATCCCCATCAACGCCACCAGGGCGGCCTTGCGCGGCAGCCTGGCGGTGGCCAGGGCCATGAACGGCGCGCCGATCGCCACGCCCAGGGCGTAGCCGGTCACCAGCCAGCCGGCGCCGGGGATCGACACACCCAGGTCGTTCGCCACATCGGGCAGCAGGCCCATGATGACGAACTCGGTGGTGCCGATGGCGAAGGCGCTCAAGGCCAGGATGAGGAGCGAGAGGGGCATTGTCGGGTCCTTGTCAGTCTTTGATGCGAAGTTCTGCGGTCAGCTTCTCGAGGAAGGCCTGGATCACATCTTCGTTGCGTTTGAAAAAGTGCCATTGGCCGGCTTTCTGGCTGCTGATCAGGCCAGCCCGTTGCAAGGTCGCCAGGTGCGCGGAGACGGTCGACTGCGACAGGCCGCAGCGTTGGTCGATCTGTCCGGCGCAGATGCCGTACTCGTGGTTGTGGGTCTGATCGGGGAACTGGACCTTCGGGTCCTTGAGCCAGATAAGGATGTCTCGTCGTACTGGGTGCGCCAGGGCTTTTATTATTTCGTCGAGGTCGATGGACATGGCGGTGCTCGGTTTCCGTAAAACGTTATATCGCGATGAGGCGAACTTTAAATCGCTATTTCGCGATATACCAATATGATTTTGATCTGAGATCAGCGTTAATCGGTATATCGGGTTATAACGATATGTGAGGCGCGGTGCTAAGCTGCGCGAATGAATTATCTCGCACATCTGCATCTCGGCGGCCAGCGCCCCGGTCAATTACTCGGCAGTTTGTATGGCGACTTCGTCAAAGGGCGCCTGCAGGGCCAGTTCGACCCGGAAATCGAGGCGGCGATCCAGCTGCATCGCAGCATCGACATCTTTACCGACCGCCATCCGTTGGTGGGCGAGTCGCTGTCGCGTTTTTCCCTGACCCGCCGGCGTTATGCCGGCATCGTCCTGGACGTGTTTTTCGACCACTGCCTGGCCCGGGACTGGGCGCTCTATGCCGACCGGCCGTTGGAGCTGTTCACTTCGGACGTATATCGGGTGCTGGCGGCCGAACCCCGGTTGCCCGGGCGCCTGGCGCAGATCGCGCCGCATATGGCCGCCCATGACTGGCTGGGTTCCTACCGCGAGTTCGAGGTGCTGGAGCAGGTGTTGCGGGGGATTGCCCGGCGCCTGTCACGCCCGGAAGAACTGGCGGCGGCGATGGGCGAGCTGGAGCGGCTGTATCAGCCGTTGAGCGAGGATTTCCGGGTGTTCTACCCGCAGTTGCAGGTGTTCGCCGCGCAACATATGCAGCCGCGGTAGGAGCCGGCACGCCGGCTCCTCCAGGCTCAGGCGGCGATCAGGTCGCCGGCACGCCGTGGCTCGGCTGGCTGGACGATGTCGCCAAACAGAACCTTCTGCACCGCCTGTTGCGCCTGGAACGCCAGCGCGGCGCGCTCCTGGCCCTGGCAGGCAATCGGCTGCAGCAGATGGATTTCCACCCGGCCCTGATCGTTGGCGAACAAACGCATCAGGTGCGACAGCAAGTCGTCGTCGCCGATGAACGGCGCCAGCGGATCGATATCACCATCGCGCAGGTAACGAATGGCCACCGGCTGCAACGCCACGTCGGCGTCGATGGCGCTGGCCAGCAGGCGACCGTGGAAGGTGCGCAGGCTGCGGCCGTCGGTGGTGGTGCCTTCGGGGAACATCAGCAATGGGTGGGTCTGCTGCAGATGGCGGGTCATCTGCTTGCGGATCAACTGGCTGTCGCCCGAACCGCGGCGGATAAACAGGCTGCCCGCCTTGGCGGCCAGCCAGCCGGCAACCGGCCAGGTGCGCACTTCGGCCTTGGACAGGAACGACAGCGGCGTCAGCGCGCCGAGCAGCGGGATATCGGTCCAGGACACGTGATTGCTGACCCACAGCATCGGCTGCTTCGGCACCTCGCCGTGCACCGTCACGCCGAAGGGCAGGGCATTGCTCAGGCGCGCCATGAAAAAGCGCGACCAGCGCTGGCGCCGGACCATGGAATGGGCGACGCCCAGGCGCTCGAACACGCCGAACACGCAGGCCATGCTCAGGCCCAGCGCCACCACCAGCAGCACCCGGGCGATGCGCCCGTAGACCCGTAGCCGGCGCATCACACGGCCGCCTTGAAGTGACGGGCGTAGCGCGGGCACAACTCATCGCGCTTGAGCAGGATGAACACGTCGGCCACCTGGAAGTCCTGGTCCCAGCACGGCTCGCCGCAGATCTTCGCGCCCAGGCGCATGTAGGCCTTGAGCAGCGGCGGCATCTCGGCGATGACGTTGGACGGGATATCGAGGTTCGGCAGCGGGTTCTTCGGTTCGGCGCGCAGGTGCTCGGTGCACAGGTAGCGTTCGCGCAGGCGCTGCATGATCGCGTGGGCCTGCACGCCGCCGTCCTGCATCGGGATGCTGGCGCAGCCCATCAGGTAGCTGTAGCCGCCCTGGTTGAGCACTTCGGCCAGCTCGCCCCAGAGCACGGCGATGGTGCCGCCGTTGCGGTAGGCCGGGTCGACGCAGGTGCGGCCGATCTCGAGGATCGGGCCCTTGAGCTGGACCAGGCCGTGCAGGCTGAATTCTTCTTCGCTGTAGAAACGCCCCAGGCTGCTGGCGGCCTGGTGGTCGAGCAGGCGGGTGGTGGCGACCAGGCGGCCGCTGTTCAAGTCACGCACGCCGATGTGGCTGCAGTGGACATCATAGTCATCCATGTCCAGACCCAGCTCCGCGCCTTTCAGTTTGGCGTTGAATTCGCCGCTGAAGACGTTGAAGCGCAGGGCCTGGGCTTCTTGCAGGGCCGCGGCGCCCACCAGGCGCTCGGCTTGCAGGCGGCGTTCATTGCCGGTGTCGCTGATGCGGGCGATCTGAGTCATTGTGAATCTCCGTGCGGGCCACTGACCCGCCTTGGGTTGCAGCCGATCGACTTTGTTGTGCAAAGTCAGGCTATGTAGCCCCGGTGTCATCGCCATGAAGCTTTGGTGATGCTTATATGACAGCCCCTGAGGACCCGCTTATGCCCTGGCAAGCCCTGCTGCACAGCCGTCGCCGGCTGCCCGCCCACCCGGACCTGGCCGAAGGTTATGTCGCGTTGTTACAGGAACTGGGACCGGTGACGCCCTTCGAGCTGGCGGTGCGCGGCGGGCGGCTGATGGCCACCCCGGGGCTGGCCTTCCTGGTGGGCTACCAGGCGGCCTTGCGCATGCTCTGGCCCAGCGCGCCGCTGAGCCTGGGCGCGCTGTGCGCCACCGAGCAGCGCAGCCTGCGCCCGGCTGACATGCAGACCCGCCTGCGGGACCTGCACCTGAACGGGCGCAAGGATTTCGTCACCGCCGGCGATGCCGCCGACTGGCTGCTGATCGCTGCCCGCTGCGAGGCGCAAGGCGAGTCGCCGCGCCTGAGCCTGGCGGTGGTCCATGCTGGCGAGCCCGGGGTCAAGGTCGATAAGCTGCCGGCGATCCCGCTGATGCCGGACATCAGCCACGGCCGCCTGCAACTGGATAACGCCCTGTGCGAACGGCTGGCGGGCGACGGTTGGGATGCCTACGTCAAACCCTTTCGCACCCTGGAAGACATCTATGTACTCAGCGCCATGACTGCCTGGCTGTATGGCGTCGGCCAGGACAACGACTGGCCGCAGACCCTGCTCCTGCAATTGCTGGCCTTGCTCGCCGGTTGCGCGGAAGTCAGCCGGCAGAACCCCTCGCTGGGCAGCGGGCATGTGTTGCTGGGTGGCCTGTTCGCCCAGTTCGACGGGCTCAAGCCGGCCCTCGAGCAGGCCTTTGCCGATGGCCCGCCGCAGTGGGCCGAATTGTGGAAGCGCGATCGGGCGGTGCTGGACCTGGCGGCGGGGGCGCGGAGCAAACGCCTGGCCAAGGCGCTGGCTCTATAAATAGAAGGGAGTCGCGGGAGCGCCGGCCGGACAAAAACTGTCATCTCCCTGGTCTACCCTCAGCGGGTTCCCTTGCCCGAGTTCCCGCCATGCTCAAAGGCTCGACCCTGCTGCTTGCGTTGCTGTTGATGCTCCCACCCGCCTGGGCCGAGAACTGGCCCGGCGCGCAATGGAGCAAGGGCCCCGCAGCCAGCGGCCCGGCCCTTGAGGCATTGGAGGCCTATGCCTTCGCGCCCCGCAACGAGGCGACCCGCCTGGGCATCCGCAGCGACGCCTTGCTGGTGATCCGCGATGGCCAGTTGATCTATGAGCGTTATGCCGGCCCGACCAACGCCGATACCCCGCACCTGACCTGGTCCATCAGCAAAAGCCTGTTGGCCGCGGTGCTGGGCGTGGCCTATGGCGAAGGGCGTTTCCAGTTGCAGGACAAGGCCGCACGCTTCCTGCCGGCGCTGCGCCAGCACCCGGATATCCGCATGGCCGACCTGCTGCACTGGGCCTCGGGCCTGGACTGGCAGGAGGATTACGAGTACGCGCCCCTCAAGTCCTCGGTGGTGGCCATGCTCTACACCCGCGGCCACGGCGATATGGCGAGCTTTACCGCCGAGCACCCGGCCTTCAGCCCGCCGGGGCAGGTGTTTCGTTATTCCAGCGGTGACAGCAACCTGCTGTCGGCGGCCCTGAAAGGCATGCTGGGCGCCCAGCGTTATGCCGATTACCCGTGGCAGGCGCTGTTCGAGCCCCTGGGCATTACCCACGCCGTGTGGGAAAGCGACGCCACCGGCACCTTCGTCGGTTCCTCCTATGCCTACCTCACGGCCCGCGATCTGGCGCGGGTCGGCCTGTTGATGCTGCGCGACGGGCGCTGGGGCGAGCGCCAGTTGCTGCCCAGGGACTGGGTCGAATTCAGTCGCACGCCGTTCGCCGGTTATCAGGCCAATCAGGACGAGCTGGTGCCCGGCGGCCATTGGTGGCTCAACCGCGCCGTTGGCGGAGCCCCGTCGCCCTGGCCGGACGCGCCGGCCGATACCTTCGCGGCACTGGGCCATTGGGGGCAGGCGTTGTACGTGATTCCCAGCGCCGGGCTGGTGATCGTGCGTTATGCCGACGACCGCGACGGCAGCTATAGCCACAACGCATTGCTCAAGCTGGCCCTGGCGGCCTTCGCCCGGCAGGTGCAGCCATGAGCCGGCGTCCGTGGTTCGTGCGCCATCCCTTTGCCAGCCTGCTGTTGCTGGCGCTGTTGGCCTTGCTCGGCTGGGGCTGGAGCGAGCGGGTCGCCCTGCGGGCCTTCCCGGACATCCTCAGCGCCTACAGCGCCAAGGAGTACTGCTCCTGCCGCTACGTGATGCACAACGCCGCCGAGTACTGCGAAGGTTATGTGCAGCAGTACCTGCCACTGAAAAGCCTGCAGGACGATGCCGAGCACAAGCGGGTCAGCGCCAGCGGCCTGGGACGCAGCCATAGCGCTGTCTGGCTGGGCGAACGCCAGGGCTGTCGACTGGAGCCCTGAACGGCGCCGCGTAAAGATCGGTAACCCTTTCCCGGGGCTGCCAGCCCCCATGCTGATTGGCTCCCCGCACAAGGTTCCACCCTGTGGAACCACATTTGATTGTCGCGGGCGACGGCTCGCGGTTATCTGAGGGCACGCCGCGATCACGCCTTGCCGCACCGTGAGACGCTCCGAAAAAAAGAACGGGATTACACCCGGCCCGAGGAGATACGTCATGACCCGTTTCCCGCATATCTTTGCCTGGCTCGACGACGTCGCCAGCGACCTGCGCGCCGTGCGCCAGGACATCCACGCCCACCCCGAACTCGGTTTCGAGGAGAACCGCACCGCGGCGCTGGTCGCCCGCTCCCTGGAGGAGTGGGGCTACCAAGTGCATAGCGGCATCGGCAAGACCGGCGTGGTCGCTGTGCTGCGCAACGGCAGCAGCCCGCGCCGGCTTGGCCTGCGCGCCGATATGGACGCCTTGCCGATCATCGAGAACAGCGGCGTGGCCTACAGCAGCCGCCACAGCGGATGCATGCATGCCTGCGGGCATGACGGCCACACCGCCATGCTCCTTGGCGCGGCGCGCTACCTGGCGGCCACGCGCCAGTTCGACGGCACCCTGACCCTGATTTTCCAGCCGGCCGAAGAAGGCCAGGGCGGCGCCGAAGCGATGCTCGCCGACGGCCTGCTGGAGCGTTTCCCCTGCGACGCGTTGTTCGGCATGCACAACATGCCGGGGCTGCCGGCCGGCCACCTGGGTTTTCGTCAAGGGCCGATGATGGCCTCCCAGGACCTGCTCACCGTGACCCTCGAAGGCGTGGGCGGGCACGGTTCGATGCCGCACCTGACGGTCGATCCGCTGGTGGCCGCGGCCAGTGTGGTGATGGCCTTGCAAACCGTGGTGGCGCGCAACATCGATGCCCAGGAGGCGGCGGTGGTGACGGTCGGTGCGCTGCAGGCCGGCGAGGCGGCCAACGTCATTCCACAACAGGCGCTGCTGCGCCTGAGCCTGCGGGCGCTGAACGCGCCAGTGCGCGAGCAGATGCTCGAACGGGTCAAGGCGATCATCCACACCCAGGCCCAGAGCTTCGGCTGCTCGGCCAGCATCGAACACCGCCCGGCCTATCCGGTGCTGGTCAACAGCCCGGAGCAGACCGAATTCGCCCGTCAGGTCGGGGTGGCGCTGCTGGGCGAGCAGGCGGTCGACGGCAACACGCGCAAGCTGATGGGCAGTGAAGACTTTGCCTGGATGCTGCAGCGCTGCCCCGGCAGCTACCTGTTCATCGGCAACGGCCTGTCCCGGCCGATGGTTCACAACCCCGGCTACGACTTCAACGACGACATCCTGCTGACCGGCGCCGCCTATTGGGCCGCGCTGGCCGAGAGCTGGCTCGAGCCGGCCTGAGTTTTCCCTTTCTTCTGCCGCTGAATCGGGCGCCGTGGCGCCCGGCACTTCCCATAAGGGGCCGACTCGTTACCCGAGAGGCCCGACAAGAATAGAAGGACAGCGCTCATGCACACCTCGAAATCCAGTGTTTCGCGTACCCGGCAAGTGGTCGCCGCGGTGATCGGCAACGCCCTGGAGTGGTACGACTTCATCGTCTACGGCTTTCTGGCCAGCATCATCGCCCGGCAGTTTTTTCCCTCCGACGACGAGTACGCCTCGTTGCTGATGGCCCTGGCCACCTTTGGCGTGGGCTTTTTCATGCGCCCGGTGGGCGGCATCCTGCTGGGCATGTATTCCGACCGCAAAGGCCGCAAGGCGGCCATGCAACTGATCATCCGCTTGATGACGGTCTCCATCGCCCTGATCGCCTTTGCCCCCAACTACGCGGCCATCGGCATGGGCGCGCCGCTAATGATCGTGGTCGCGCGCATGCTGCAGGGCTTCGCCACCGGCGGCGAATACGCCAGCGCCACGGCCTTCCTGGTGGAAAGCGCGCCGGCGCACCGCAAGGGCCTGTACGGTTCCTGGCAATTGGTCGGGCAATGCCTGGCGGTGTTCTCCGGGGCGGCGATGGTGGCGTTGGTCACTCATCTGTTCTCGCCCGAGGACCTCGATCTGTGGGGCTGGCGCCTGCCGTTCGTCATCGGCTTGCTGATCGGCCCGGTGGGCCTGTGGATCCGCAAGTACATGGAAGAGCCGGAAGCCTTCGTCGAGGCCCGCAGGCAGGTGCGCGGCAACGGCCCGGGCCTAATGCAGGTGCTGCGCGAGCACCGGCGCAGCATCCTGGTGTCCATGGGCCTGGCCTGCGGGGCGACGGTGTCGTTCTACGTGGTGCTGGTGAACATGCCGACCTTCGCCCACAAGAACCTCGGCTTGCCGCTGGACCAGGTGTTGCTGGTGCAGATGTTCGCGGTGGCGCTGATGACGGTGGTGATTCCATTGTCCGGCGCCCTGTCAGACCGGCTGGGGCGGCGCCCGGTGTTGCTGGCCTTCACCCTGGCGTTTTTCGTCATGGTGTACCCGCTGTACGTCTGGGTCGCCGCGGCGCCCTCGATCGAGCGCCTGCTGGTGATGCAGGTGCTGCTGTGCAGCGCCATCGGCGGTTTCTTTGGCCCGGCGCCGACGGCGCTGGCCGAACAGTTCCCGGTGCAGGTGCGTTCCACCGGGGTGTCGGTGGCCTACAACGTGGCGGTCATGGTCTTCGGTGGTTTTGCCCCGCTGATCGTGACCTGGCTCAGCAAGGTGCTGGGCACCCCGGTGGCCCCGGCGTTTTATGTCTTGTTTGCCTGCGTGTTGACGCTGCTGGGCACTTATTGCCTGCATGAGGCACCCAAAGAGAAGAAACCGAGCACACTGAACTTCGGGGTGAAGCCTTGATGGATATCGCAATACAAGACCTTGGACCTATTGTCGAGCTGGGCGCCGTCGAGCTGTCCCGGGCGATCCACGCCCGCAGGTTTTCCTGCCGCGAAGTGATGTCGGCCTACCTGGACCGGATCGAGCGCTGCAACCCCCGGGTCAATGCCCTGGTGTCCCTGCGTGAGCGCCAGGTACTGCTGGCCGAGGCCGAGGCGCGCGACCGCCAGCTGGACCGGGGCCAGCCCCTGGGCTGGATGCACGGCATGCCCCAGGCGATCAAGGACCTGGCGGCCACCGCCGGGCTGCGCACGACCCTGGGCTCGCCGCTGTTCGCCGAACAGATCCCGGCCCATGACGCCATCTGCGTGGAGCGGGTCCGGGCCAGCGGGGCAATCATCGTCGGCAAGAGCAACGTGCCGGAGTTCGGCCTGGGCTCGCAGACCTACAACAAGGTGTTCGGCACCACCGGCAATGCCTACGACCCGACGTTGAATGCCGGTGGCAGCAGTGGCGGGGCGGCGGTGGCCCTGGCGCTGCGCATGCTGCCGGTGGCCGATGGCAGCGACATGATGGGCTCGTTGCGCAACCCGGCGGCCTTCAACAATGTCTTCGGCCTGCGCCCGTCCCAGGGCCGGGTGCCTCATGGCCCGGCACCGGAGCTGTTCGTCCAGCAACTGGCCACCGAGGGCCCGATGGGCCGCAGCGTGGCCGATATCGCGCGTCTGCTGGCCACCCAGGCCGGGTACGACCCGCGGGTGCCCTTGTCGCTCAAGGACGACCCGGCGATCTTCAACGAGCCTTTGCCGCGGGACTTTCGCGGCACGCGTGTGGGCTGGCTGGGGGACTACGACGGCTATCTGGCCATGGACGATGGTGTGCTGGCGCTGTGCGAGTCGGCACTGGGGGATTTTCGCCAGCTGGGCTGCGAGGTCGAGGCCTGCCAGCCGGCGTTTTCCATGGCGGCGCTGTGGCAGTGCTGGCTGGTGCACCGGCATTGGCTGGTCCAGGGCAACCTGGGGCCGCTGTATGCCGACCCGCAGAAGCGTCAGTTGCTCAAACCCGAGGCGCAGTGGGAAGTCGAGGGCGGGCTGCGCCTCAGCGCGGCGGAGGTCTACCAGGCCTCGCAGATTCGCAGCGACTGGTACCGGGCCCTGGAGCGATTGTTCGAGCGTTACGATTTCCTGCTGTTGCCCAGCGCCCAAGTGTTCCCTTTCGATGCAGGGGTGCCTTGGCCGCGCCTTGTCGGAGGGCGGGAAATGGACACTTACCATCGCTGGATGGAAGTGGTGATCGGCCCGACCCTGGCCGGCCTGCCGAGCCTCAGCGTGCCGGTCGGCTTCAACCCGGCGGGCTTGCCCATGGGCATGCAGATCATCGGCCCGGCCCAGGCCGACCGGGCGGTGTTGCAGCTCGGTCATGCCCACGAACAACTGACGCAGTGGGTCAGGCGCCGGCCGCCGGGTCATCCGTTGTAACCCTCGAACCGGGGGGTACGGGTTTATCGGGCCCGCATCTTGCTGCGTAAAACGCTCATCCATCCGCTTATCAGGGAGGTCGGCATATGGCCAGCAAGGTAGAAACCGGCAGTGTGCGTTCGGTCGAACGGGCTTTGGCGATCGTCGAACTGCTGGGCCAGCACCAGGCCCTGGGCCTGGAGGAGCTGCACTACCTGACGGCGCTGCCCAAGGCCACGGTGTCGCGCATGCTCCTGACGTTGCAGGAGCAGGGCTGGATCTATCGCGGCCTGAGCGACCGGCGCTACCGGCTGTGCGCCAGGCGGCTGTTCGGCGACCAGCAGCAACGCTTCAAGCGGCAACTGGTGGAGCGCGCCGCGCCCTGGTTGCAGGCGCTGAGCGAGCGCACCGGGCTGGTGGTCGACCTGTCGTGTTTCGACGGCGAGCGCCTGGAGGTCATGGAAAGTTCGATCCCGGCGGTGCTGCGCAAGCGTTATCCGCATAACTGCCAGATCGTCGGCCACTATTCGAGCCTGTTCCATTCGGCGATGGGCAAGGCGTGCCTGGCCGAGCTGGATCACGAGCAGGTCCAGCGCCTGGCCGTCCGCGAGCGGGTGCCCCAGGAGGACCAGTACCGCGCCTGCGAGCAATCCCAGCATCAGGGTTTTGGCCAGCGCACCGAAGGTTATTGGGAGTACCCGGTGCGGCTGCCGTTCCTGATTCGCGCCGTGGCCTTGCCGATTCGTGACCAGGGCCGGCTGGTGGGCAGCATGGCCCTGCACTGGCCGATGGACCAGGCGCCGGTGGAGCGAGTGCTGAGTTTGCACCTGGACAGCCTCGCGGCGACTGTCCACGATGTCGAGCGCAGCCTGTAGCCGCTGCCGCAGGCTGCGATCGGCCGGCACGGCCGTGACATTCTCGCGGGCGCAGGAGGTCCTGCGGACCTTTCGCAGCCTGCGCCAGCGGCTAGGGAATTCACCGTTCGGGGCTGGTCGCTGTTTGCAAGCGCGCGCGGGCCGGTTAAGGTTCGGCTCAGATTTCTCGACCCCATGAGTCTTCCATGTTCAACGCTTCTTTCCCCAAAGCCCTGGGCGCTTTGCTGCTGGCCTGCGCGGCCTGGCCGGCCCAGGCTAACTGGTACCTGGACAACGAGTCCTCGCGCCTGTCGTTCGTCACCACCAAAAACGCCAATGTTTCCGAAGTCCAGCGCTTCCTGGTCCTGCACGGCAAGGTCGACGCCAAGGGCATGGCGCAGCTGGAAGTCGAGCTGGACTCGATCAACAGCGGGATTCCGCTGCGCGACGAGCGCATGCGCAAGGAGCTGTTCGAAATCGAGCGGCATCCGGATGCCCTGATCAACGCACAGATCAACCTGCGCCCGATCAACGACCTGGCGCCCGGCGCGCAGATCGAGCTGCGTTTGCCGGTCAATGTCACCCTGCACGGCAAACAGCATGAATACAGCGCCGAACTGCTGGCCACGCGCCTGGACGATCGGCGTTTCCAGGTGGTGACTCTGGAGCCGCTGGTGCTCAACGCCGCCGATTTCGACCTGGTGCCGGGGCTCGAAACCCTGCGCAAGGCGGCCGGCCTGTCGGCGATCAGCCTGTCGGTGCCGGTGGGTGCGGTGCTGATCTTCACGGCGCGCTGATATGGCGGGCGCGGTCTTTCCCTGGCGTGAAGGCAATCGTTTCGAGTTGCTGATCGACGGTCCGAGTTTTTTCCCGCGGATGCTGGTGGCGATCGCCCGTGCCCGTGAGCAGGTGGAACTGGAGCTGTACCTGGTGGAGGCGGGCGCCTGCGCCGAGGCCATGGTCCAGGCCCTGACCCAGGCCGCGGAGCGCGGGGTGCGGGTGCGTTGCCTGTTCGACGACTACGGCAGCCTGGCCTTCACCCTGGGCCTGCGCCAGCGCTTGACGGGCGCCGGCGTCGAACTGCGCTTCTACAATCGCCTGAGCTGGCGCCGCGGGGTGCGCAACCTGTATCGCGATCACCGCAAACTGTTGCTGGTGGATCAGGAGCTGGCGGTGGTCGGCGGCACCGGCGTGACCGATGAATTCTGGAACCCGCTGCAGGACAGCTGCGACTGGCATGAGGTCATGGTGGAAATCAGCGGCCCGCTGGTGCTCGACTGGCAGATGCTGTTCGACCGGCAGTGGATCGCCAACCGCTATCGCACGGCCTGGAAGCCGGCGTCGAACTTCGGTCTGCCACGCCTGCCGCGGGTGCCGGCCCAGGGCGAGGGCATGGGCCGGGTGGCCTATGCCGACGCCCGGCAACACCGGGACATTCTGCAATCGCTGGTGCGCGCGCTGAACAGCGGGCAACGGCGAATCTGGCTGGCGACCCCGTATTTCCTGCCGACCTGGAAGGTCCGCCGCTCCTTGCGCCGCGCCGCCGGGCGCGGAGTGGACGTGCGCCTGCTGCTGACCGGGCCGCGCACCGATCACCCGTCGGTGCGTTATGCCGGGCATCGTTATTACCCGCGCCTGCTGCGGGCCGGGGTGAAGATCTTCGAATACCAGCCGCGTTTCCTGCACCTGAAGATGGTGCTGATCGACGATTGGGTGAGCATCGGCTCGTGCAACTTCGATCACTGGAACCTGCGCTTCAACCTCGAGGCCAACCTCGAAGCCCTCGACATGCCGCTCACCGATGCGGTGCTTGCAAGCTTCCTCGCCGACTTCGACCAGAGCCAGGAAGTCAGCCTCGAAGCCTGGAAGAACCGCCCGCTGTGGCGGCGGGTCAAGCAGCGGATCTGGGGCTGGGTGGACCGGCTGGTGGTCAACCTGCTCGATCGCCGCGACTGAACTCGCCTTGGCCTGAGCAAGCTCGCTCCTACAAGAACGATAGGAGCGAGCCAGGGAGGGGTTACAGCAGTTCGAAGCTCTGTTGCTTGACGTCCCGGGAGTCCAGGCCGATCTCGACCTTGAACTCGCCCGGTTCCGCGGCGTACTTGAGCTGGGCGTTGTAGAACTTCAGGTCGTCTTCGCTGATGCTGAAGTGGATCACCTTCTGTTCGCCGGCCTTGAGCTGCACTTTCTGGAAGTTTTTCAGTTCCTTGATCGGGCGGATCACGGAGCCGGCGACGTCCTGGATATACAGCTGCACCACGGTTTCGCCGTCGCGCTTGCCGGTGTTTTTCAGGGTCACGCTGGCGTCGAGCTTGCCGCTCTTGTTCAACGTGGTCGACGACAGGGCCATGTCCGACAGGCTGAAGGTGGTGTAGCTCAGGCCATAACCGAACGGAAACAGGGGACCGGTGGTGTCGTCGAAATACTGCGAGGTGTAGTTGCCTGGCTTGCCCGGGGTGAACGGCCGGCCAATGGTCAGGTGGTTGTAGTAGGTCGGGATCTGCCCCACCGAACGCGGGAAGGTGATCGGCAGCTTGCCGGACGGGTTGTAGTCGCCGAACAGCACGTCGGCGATGGCGTTGCCGCCTTCGGTGCCGCTGAACCAGGTTTCCAGGATCGCGTCGGCCTGTTCGTTCTCGTCGAGCAGCGCCAGTGGCCGGCCGTTCATCAATACCAGCACCAGCGGCTTGCCGGTGGCCTTGAGGGCCTTGATCAGCTCGCGCTGGCTGGCCGGGATGTGCAGGTCGGTACGGCTCGAGGATTCGTGGGACATGCCCCGCGATTCGCCCACCGCCGCCACCACCACGTCAGCCTGCTGCGCGGCCTTTACCGCTTCGTCGATCAACTGCTGGGCCGGGCGCGGGTCGTCCACCACTTCCGGGGCATCGAAGTTGAGGAAGTTCAGGTAGTCGACCACCGCCTTGTCGGCGGTGATGTTCGAACCACGGGCGTAGATCAGCTGCGCCTGATCGCCCAGGGCGCGGCTCATGCCGTCGAACAGGGTGACCGATTGCGCCGGCACGCCGGCGGCGGCCCAACTGCCCATCATGTCGATCGGCGCCTTGGCCAGCGGGCCGACCAGGGCGATCTTGCCGGCCTTTTTCAGCGGCAGGGTTTCATTGGCGTTCTTCAGCAGCACCAGGCTGCGGCGCGCCACATCGCGGGCATCGCTGCGGTGCAGGCGGCTTTCGGCGTTGGTGTCGGCCGGGTCTTCTTCGGCCTTGCCGATGCGCAGGTAGGGGTTGGCGAACAGGCCCATGTCGTACTTGGCGGCCAGCACTTCGCGCACGGCGTTGTCCAGGTCGCGCTGGCTGACGTCGCCGGACTTGATCAGCCCCGGCAGTTCCTTGGCGTATAGCGAGTCGTTCATGCTCATGTCGATGCCGGCCTTGATCGCCAGCTTGGCGGCTTCGCGGCCGTCCTTGGCGACGCCATGGCGCATCAGCTCGACGATGGCGCCGTGGTCGCTCACCGCCAGGCCCTTGAAGCCCCACTCCTTGCGCAGCAGGTCGTTCATCAGCCAGGTGTTGGAGGTGGCCGGCACACCGTTGATCGAGTTCAACGCCACCATCACCCCGCCGGCACCGGCGTCGATCGCGGCGCGGTAGGGCGGCAGGTAGTCCTGGTACATCTTCACCGGGCTCATGTCGACGACGTTGTAGTCGCGACCGCCTTCCACCGCGCCGTACAGGGCGAAGTGCTTGACGCTGGCCATGATGCTGTCAGCGTTCTTCGGGCTGTCGCCCTGGTAGGCCTTGACCATGACCTTGGCGATGCGCGAGACCAGGTAGGTGTCTTCGCCGAAGCCTTCGGAGGTGCGGCCCCAGCGTGGGTCGCGGGAGATGTCGACCATCGGCGCGAAGGTGATGTCCAGGCTGTCGGCGCTGGCTTCCCGGGCGGCGATGCGCCCTGAGCGGCCGATGGCGTCCATGTCCCAGCTCGACGCCAGGGCCAGGGGGATCGGGAAGATCGTGCGGTGGCCGTGGATCACGTCATAGGCGAAGAACATCGGGATCTTCAGCCGGCTGCGCATGGCCGCGTCCTGCATCGGCCGGTTTTCCGGGCGGGAGATGGAGTTGAAGGTGCCGCCGATGCGCCCGGCGGCGATTTCCTTGCGGATCAGCTCGCGGGGCATTTCCGGACCGATGCTGATCAGGCGCAACTGGCCGATCTTTTCATCCAGGGTCATCTGCTTGAGCAGGTTGTCGATGAAAGCGTCCTTGTTCTGCAGGACCGCGTCCGAAAAGGGTTTTTCCTGGGCCGATACCGGCGTGGTGGCGGCGAGGGCAGGGTGACTGGCCAGGCTGATCAGCAAACCCAGCAAACACAGCTTCTTCATGAATATTGTTCTCTAGGGCCTAAAACAGACGCGATCAGTACGCGTCGAGCGGCCGAAAATTGGGAGAGCGGCTAATAAAGGAACGACTATTGTTGTTCGGATAAATGCAGCACACTTCTGAACTCTTTTTCGCGCTGGGCATCTTTTAGCCGATTGGCCCGATGCAATCCAGTGGTGGCGGCAGATTATGCCCGATGCACTCGATTCAAAGGGTTACAGCTTCCATCCCCTAGGTTGCAAGGAGCGTCACCACCATGAACGTACGACAGAGCCTTCGCTCAAGCTGGCCCGTGATGGCATTGCTGCTGCTCGGCAGCCTGCTCAGCGGCTGCGGGATCAACAACATCCCGACCCTCGACGAACAGGCCAAGGCGGCCTGGGGTCAGGTCCAGAACCAGTACCAGCGTCGCGCCGACCTGATCCCCAACCTGGTGGAAACGGTCAAGGGCTACGCCAAGCACGAACAGGAGACCCTGACCGCGGTGATCGAGGCGCGGGCCAAGGCGACGTCGATCCAGGTCGATGCCAGCACCCTGGACAACCCGGAAAAACTCAAGCAGTTCCAGCAGGCCCAGGACCAGCTGACCGGCGCCTTGAGCCGTTTGATGGTGGTGTCCGAGCGGTATCCGGACCTCAAGGCCAACCAGAACTTCCTGGCCCTGCAGTCGCAGCTCGAAGGCACCGAGAACCGCATCGCCGTGGCGCGTCGCGATTTCATCCTCGCGGTGCAGAAGTACAACACCGAGATCCGTACCTTCCCCGGCCGCCTGTGGCACAGCGTGATGTACAGCAACCTGCCGGTACGCGAGACCTTCGAGGCCACCAGCCCCGACGCCGACAAAGCGCCGCAAGTGAAGTTCTGATCAGCAGCGGCTACCCGCGGATCGTGCGAGCGACCGCGGGATCCGCCCCGGCGTTACCACGGATGAGGTTCCAATGCGCGTGTTGAGAGTGGGTGTGGTGCTGTTGCTCTGGGTGTTGGCGATAACGGCCCAGGCCGAGCTGAAGTTCCCGGCGCTGAGCGGGCGGGTGGTGGACAACGCCCAGATGATCGAGCCGGCGGTGCGCCAGCAACTGACCCAGGAGCTGGCCTCCCACGAACAGTCCACCGGCGAGCAGGTGGTGGTCGTGACCCTGCCGGACCTGCAAGGCACCAGCATCGAGGACTTCGGCTATCAGCTGGGGCGCTACTGGGGCATCGGCCAGAAGGACAAGAACAATGGCGCCTTGTTGATCGTCGCCCGCGATGATCGCAAGCTGCGCATCGAAGTCGGTTACGGCCTGGAAGATCGCCTGACCGACGCGCAAAGTTCGGTGATCATCAACCAGGTCATCACCCCGGCCTTCAAGGCCGGCCATTTCAGCAAGGGCATCAGCGATGGCGTGTCGGCCATGCTGCTGGTGCTGGGCGGCAATCCACTGGACGAACCGAGCGCTGCCTATGACGGTGGCGGCGAGCGCGGCAGTGAGTTTTTCGAGCGGCATCCCGGCGCGCTGGTGTTCCTGGTGCTGCTGTTTATCGTGACGATCTTCGTCTGCCAGTTGCTTGGCATCCTGCCCAGCGGTGGCGGCGGGCGTGGCGGTTCCGGAGGTTTTGGCGGGGGTGGTTTTGGCGGCGGAGGCGGTGGGGGCTTCAGCGGCGGCGGTGGTAGTTTTGGCGGCGGCGGATCGTCAGGCGGCTGGTGACTAACAATAATCGATGAGTATGGGAAGACATGGCACTACTGAGTGAGTACGAACAACGGCAGGTCGCCGAGGCGATCGCCCGGGTCGAACAGCAGACCGATGCCGAACTGGTCACCGTGCTGGCCGCCCGCGCCGACGACTACGCCTATATCCCGTTGCTCTGGGCCAGCCTGCTGGCGCTGATCGTGCCGGGCGTGGTGCATTACGCCACCGGCTGGATGAGCATGCACCTGTTGCTGCTGGTGCAGTGGGCGACCTTTATCGTGCTCTGCCTGGTGTTCCGCATTCCGCGGATCACCACCCGCCTGATTCCGCGTTCGGTACGCCACTGGCGCGCCTCGAACCTGGCCCGCCGCCAGTTTCTCGAACAGAACCTGCACCACACCGTCGGTAGCACCGGGATGCTGATCTTCGTCTGCGAAGCCGAGCGTTATGTGGAGATCCTGGTGGACGAGGGCATTTCCAGGCGCCTCGACGACAAGACCTGGGACGCCATTGTCCAGGCCTTCACCCAGCAGGTGAAGCAGGGGCAGACCCTGCAAGGCTTCATCAACTGCATCGAGGCCTGCGGCGAACTGCTCAAGGTGCATGTGCCGGTGACCCATGTGCGCAACGAACTGCCCAACCGCCTGGTGGTCCTGGCCTGATTTCCCTCGTCCCTGTAGCCGCTGCCGCAGGCTGCGCCAGGTCCGCAGGACCTCCAGCGATCTCGAGAGCGCCACGGCCTTTCGGCCGATCGCAGCCTTCGGCAGCGGCTACAGGAGGCCCCATCGCCTGGAATTCTGCGCCGCCGGGTAAATAACTCCGTGCCCCGGCGGGCCATCCCCCCTAAAATACCCGCCATTCCCCGATTCACACCCCGCATCGCCCGAGGCACCTTTTACATGTCCGCAACCGCAACCCCCGCCAGCCTCGCGCCGGATCATCACGCCCAGTTTCTCGAATTGCTGGAAACCAGCCTGGCGCAGAACGCCTTTATCAAACTGGTGCTGGCCAAGCATGTGGGGGCCGAGGCGGATTTGCAGCGGCTAATCATCAAGCAGCTGACGGTCAAGGAGCAGCCGTGCCTGTCCTTCGTCTACCGCTACAAGACCCGCGACATCACCAAGAATTTCCCCCTCGATGAAGGCGTGGCGCTGATCGCCGGGCTGCTGCCGGCGTCGTTCAAGAACGCGCACTTGCTGTCGCTCACCGATGAAGTGCAGCTCGAATACAGCAAGAAGGGCAAGAGTTCGCTGTTCAAGGGCAAGGCCCAGCAGCAGCGCGAAGTGCCGTCCGCCGAGCACAACCGCGAGAAGAATCGCTACCTGGAGCTGAGCCGGCCGTTCCTCACCGACCTGGGGGTGACCAACAAGCAGCACGAACTGATCCCGGCGATGTCGCGCAAGTGGAAGCAGATCAACAAGTTCATCGAGGTCTTCAGCCATGCGCTGAGTTCGTCGCCGATCGACCTGCAACAGCCGGTGCGGGTGGCGGACTTCGGCTCCGGCAAGGGCTACCTGACCTTCGCCATCCACGACTACCTGTGCAACACCTTGCAGGCGCAAGGGCAGGTGACCGGCGTGGAGCTGCGCGAAGACATGGTAACCCTGTGCAACGCCGCGGCGGCGCGCCTGGACCATCAGGGCCTGGAGTTCAAATGCGGCGACGTGCGCAGCGTGGCGCCGAGCGAGCTGGACGTGATGATCGCCCTGCATGCCTGCGATATCGCCACCGACTACGCGATCCATACCGGCATTCGTTCCGGCGCGGCGATCATCATGTGCTCGCCGTGCTGCCACAAGCAGATCCGCCCGCAGATGCAGAGCCCGGCGCTGCTCAAGCCGATGCTGCAATACGGCCTGCACCTGGGCCAGCAGGCGGAGATGGTCACCGACAGCCTGCGCGCGCTGTTCCTCGAAGCCTGCGGCTACGAGACCAAGGTCTTTGAGTTCATCTCCCTGGAACACACCAACAAGAACAAGATGATCCTCGCGGTCAAGCGCGCCGAGCCCCAGGACCCAACCCAACTGCTGGCGAAGATCGGCGAGCTCAAGGCGTTCTACCACATCAGCGAGCACTGCCTGGAAACCCTGCTGCGGGCTGACGGCTACCTGGGCTGATCACGCTCCTGTAGCCGCTGCCGCAGGCTGCGAACGACGGCGCAGCCGGCGCAAGGGCGGCCCCCACCCCATCGCGCAGATGCACCGCGGTGCCTGGTTTTGCGGCCCCTGCGGTGCCGATCGCAGCCTGCGGCAGCTTCTGTAGGAGCGAAGCTCGCTCGCGATGAACGATGACACGATGTACGGATACGTTGCAGGCGTAGTACCGGGTTATTACCCGGCCCCGCGGATAGGGACTACCTTGAATACTCCTGTTTTCCCTTGAAGAGGAGTCATCTCCATGGCCGCGAAAAAAATCCTCATGCTGGTCGGCGATTACGTCGAGGACTACGAAGTGATGGTGCCGTTCCAGGCGCTGCTGATGGTTGGCCACACCGTGCATGTGGTGTGCCCGGACAAAAAGGCCGGGCAGACCGTGCGCACCGCGATCCACGACTTCGAAGGCGACCAGACCTACAGCGAAAAACCGGGCCATCAGTTCGCCCTGAATTTTGACTTCGCCAAGGTCGAGGCCGCCGATTACGACGCGCTGCTGATCCCCGGCGGTCGCGCCCCGGAATACCTGCGGTTGAACGAAAAAGTCCTGCAACTGGTGCAAGCCTTCGACCAGGCCGGCAAGCCGATCGCCGCCGTCTGCCACGGCGCTCAGCTGCTGGCCGCGGCGGGCATTCTCGAAGGCCGCGAGTGCAGCGCCTACCCGGCCTGTGCCCCGGAAGTGCGCCTGGCCGGCGGTACCTACATCGATATTCCCGTGACGGACAGCCACGTCCAAGGCAATCTGGCGACGGCCCCGGCCTGGCCGGCGCACCCCAGCTGGCTGGCTGGTTTCCTCGGCCTGCTGGGCACCAAAATCACGCTGTAAACGGATAACTTGCCGGCGCTGCTTTTCTGTCAGGAAGCAGCGCCATCGTCCTACCTCCAACCGAGGAGCGCCCAGCATGTGCGAGCTCTACGTCAAAGCCGACCCGATCCTCTACGAGTCCCGCTCGCGCTCGCTGCGCATCTGCGGGGTGGTCACCACCCTGCGCCTGGAAAACCAGTTCTGGGACATCCTCAGCGAAATCGCCGAGGTCGATGGCATGACCACCAACCAGCTGATCGCCAAGCTCTACGAAGAGGTGATGGACTACCGCGGCGAAGTGGTGAATTTCGCCTCGTTCCTGCGGGTCAGCTGCACCCGCTACCTGAGCCAGCGCCGCAGCGCCACGCCGGAACTCAGCGTGGTGCGCAGCGCCACCCAATAACCCCCGCACCCTGTAGCCTGTAGCCGCTGCCGAGCCTGCGAGGCTGCGATCGCCCGCGTAGCGGGCGTCAAACCAGACAACACCCTACCCGTAGGAGCGAAGCTTGCTCGCGATGTCCCGGACAGCGCCACATGGGCCACTGAGCAGGCGGCATCGTTCCAGACATACCGCGTCGCCAGGTTTTACGGGGCTGCGCCCCGATCGCAGCCTCGCAGGCTCGGCAGCGGCTACAGGATTCGTTTCATATCAGGAGGTCGGGCGGGTGCCGTCGAGCAGGGCGTCCACCACTGCGCGGGCCATTTCCACCGAATGCACCATGGACCAGATCAGCCCGCGCTCGATACCGCTGGCGCGTTCGGTGATTTCATCGGACACCTCTTCGGCACATTTGAGCAGCAGGGACACGTGCATCAGTGCGTCTTCGGCATTGACGCCGGGCTGCACGGCGAACAGCGGATGGCCCTGGCCGTCGCGCAGGCCGAAGGGGCGGCGGCGAGTGCCTTGCAAGGTGGCGATCAGGCTGGCGTTGGCGCGATCCAGTTCCGGGTCGCGCAGTTTACGAGGAGATTGCAGGGGTGGATCGGGGACGAGCTTTTTCATGTGTGTCACTCACTCAGTAGTTCCTAGGACTGCCAAGCTCACTTCCACATGAGGGGTGGCAGTTGTGCGTGGGTGTGGAAGACCGGGACTGAGTAACCCGGCACACCCGAAGGTGTCCCGCGCACAACCGCCATAAAAGGCGCCGTCGACGAAAATACGTCGACGCCTGCTTACGAGCGCTCATGCTTACTCAGGACCGAACTTCCACATCCGGGCCGCTGATTTTGCAGCGACCCAGGCAGACTGCCTGATCGGTTTGAGGGGTACAAGGCGCTCAAAGGCGTTGAGGATTTTCTAGGAAATACCTTACAAAACAAAGCGAAACTTCTTCTCCGCCCAGCACCTCTCCCTGACCAATACCTGTAGCCGCTGCCGAGCCTGCGAGGCTGCGATAGGTCCGCAGGACCTCAGACGGTCGCAAGATCGCCGCGCCCCTTCGGGTCGATCGCAGCCTCGCAGGCTCGGCAGCGGCTACAGGGGTTACAGGGGTTACAGGGGTAGCGCCCCCGGCTCAGAAGAACCGGGTCACGCTGATCTTGGCGTTACGCCCCAGGCTTGAGGCGTTTTCGCCGCTCAGGGGCGGGCGGTAATCGCGGTTGAACATGTTGTCCAGGGTGAAGTTGACTTCCGTGCCCTTGAGGTACGGCTGCTGCGGTTTCCAGTTGGCGAACAGGCCCTGCACGTTGTAGCGGTCGTTCTCGTACTGGTCCCAGTAGGAGTCGCCCAAGGCGCTGGCCGGGCCGCTCGGGTAGACGTCGCTCGGCACGCGGTCGGTCTGGCGTACCCACTGGCCCTGCCAACCCACTTGCGCATCCCACTGCGGGATTTTCACCCCCAGGGTGGCGACCCACTTGCGCGGCGGAATGTCCCGCGCCCAGACATTCGGCCCCCAGGGGTTGGTGTAGGCGCCTTCATGCTTGCCGGTGATCCAGGAGTAGGACAGCGAGCCGAACAGGTAGGTCGAATCGTAGAAGCTCTCGACCTCGAAACCCTTGATGGTCAGGTCGCCGATATTGCGGTAGACCCCGATCGTCGGCTGGTTGCACACCTGGCCAATGCTCTTGCCGCCGCTCAGTTGCTCGGGGCAGCCGATCCCCAGGTTCTTCATGATTTCGTCTTTGATCTGGTTGCGGAACACCGTGGTGCGGATTTGCAGGCTATCGGCATCGCTGAACACATTGGCGAAGCTGGTGATATTACCGGCGCGCAACGCGGTGATGCGCTCCGGATCGAGGTCGCGGCTGGTGGCCGAGCGGGTGGTGCCCGGCGCCTGGACTTCGTACTGCTCGTCGATCACTGGCGCGCGCCAGGTCTTGCTGTAGTCGGCGAACAGGGCGAATTGCGGGGTGACCGTCCAGAACGCCGACAGCCGTGGCGACCAGCCGGTGTAGGTCTTGTCGCCATAGTCGTGGCCGACCACCGGGTCGGGGCTGTTGTAGATCGGCGCGTCGTTTTTCTGCCCACGGTTGCGCACATGGTCGTAGCGCAGGGATGGGGTCAGGGTGAAGTCGCCCAGGGTGATGGCGTCCTGGATATAGAAGGCGTTGTTATCGACCTTGCCATGGGGCATGAAGCCCGGTTGGTAATGCCCGTTGTTGTACTTGGGCACCTCATAGGTCTTGCCCGGCATCCACATGTCCACCTCGCGGGTGTGCTTGCGGATCTGGATGCCATGAGTCAGGGCATGTTCCAGCGGGCCGGTGTTGAAGCGGCTGGTGTTTTTCAGCGAGAGGATCCTGTCCTCGTAACCCACGGTGATCTTGCGGCCACCGGAGGCGGGCTGGGTGTAGGCGTTCGGGCCACGCTCGTCGGTCTGGTTGGTCTTGGAATCGGAGTACTTGGCCTCGAAGTCGATCCACGGGTTGTCCAGCGGTGTGTACTGGTACTTGGCCTGTCAGGTGGTGTCGATGGTATTGCGCTGGGCCAGGAAGCGCCGGGTGGCGCCGTCGTAGCCGTACTTGTCGATATCGTTCTGGGTCGGCGGCGTCGGGTAGCTCTTGGCCGAGAAGGGCGCCCAGATATCGCTGTTGGAACGCATATAGCTGAAGCCCAGGCGGTGTTCGTCGGTCAGCTGCATGTTCAGCTTGAACAGCTCGCCGTCCAGGTCCTGGGCGGTGTTGGGCAGGCGCTTGGGGTTGATCGGGTAGGCGTTGCGCGGGTCCGGCTGGACGCTGGCCAGTTTCATGTCGTCGCCGTCGCGCTTGGTCCAGTAGGCCAGGGCATCGAAACGCCGGTCCTCGGTGCGCCCGTACACCGCGCCGGTGTAGGCCTGCTCATGGCTGTTGCTGCTGTAGCCGTACTTGAGCATGGCGCCGCTGTCGCGGCCTTCCTGCAGCAGGTCGGGGGCGTCCTTGGTCTCCATGTGCACGGTGCCGCCGAAACCGCCGTTGCCGGTCTCGGGCGAGTGCGGACCCTTTTCCACTTCGATGCGCTTGATCAGTTCCGGCTCGATGAAGATCGAGCCCTGCTGGTAGCGTTCGAAGCCGCTCTTGGTCGCGCCGTCGACGCTCATCGGCACGTCTTCGGCGTCGCCCAGGCCCCAGATGTTGATGGTCTGGCCGCCGGGCTTGAGCGAGCCGCCGAGGCTGACGCCGGGCAGGGTGGCGATCAGGCTGGGAATGTTGGTGGCCTGGTGGCGATCGATCTCGGCCTGGTTCAGGGTCGAGCGGCCGACCGTGGCGGAGTCCACTTCCAGGCCGCTGCCGATCACGCTCATGGCCCCCAGCTGCAGCGCCGAACTGCGGGTGCTGCTGTTTTCCGCGGGGCGCACCACGTAGGTCTGGTCGACCTTGACCAGGCTGAACTCGCTGCCGCCCAGCAGTTGCCGGATCGCCGCCTCGGGGCTGAAATCGCCCTTCAGCGCCGGGGCCTTCACGTTGCGCAGCAACTCTTCGTCGAACAGCAACTGGATCTTCGCCTGCTGCGCCACCTGGCTCAGCGAGGCCGCCAGCGGTTGGGCGGGCAGGGCAAAGTTGAACGATTCGACTTGAGCCTGGGCCTGGGCCTGCAGGCTGAACGCCAGGCAGGTGGCGAGCAGGGTCGGACGCGAACAGATGAGCTGCAAGTGATAAGGCGCGCGAAACATGAAATCCCCCGGAGCGGCGACAAAGGCCAGAAAAGGTGTGCGTAAAACAACGCAGACCGGAGGAAGACGCGTCAGCAAAATAAAACCTCATATGCGAATGCAAAATATTCGCATATGGGTTTCAGCGTCGGGCTTCGATACGCACGCGGCCGTCGGCCAGGGCCACGGTTTTCACCGGGATCAGCGCCGGCAGGGCCTTGATCAGGGCGTCCGGATCCCGCACATCGAGGTTGCCCGAGACCTTGAAGTTGCCCAGCGCGCCATCGGCCAGCAACACCGGCTGGCGGCGATAGAGGTTCAGCTCGTCCACCAGGCTGGCCAGGTCGCGATTGCGAAAGGCCAGGTGGCCGCCGCGCCAGTCGGCGACCTCAGCGACGTTCACCGCCTGTTCCCGCAGGGTGCCGCTGGCGTAGTCATAGATGCCGCGCTGGCGGGCGCCGAGCAGCAGCGAATCGGGCTTCTGCGTATCGGGAACGAACGCCACCTGGCCATGGGCGACGCTGACCACCAGTTGTTTCTCGCCGCGTCGCACATCGAAGCCAGTGCCGACCACCCGCACCCGGGCGTTGCCTGCATGCACCCACAGCGGCCGTTCCTTGTCGGCGGCGACTTCCAGGTACAGCTGGCCCTGGTCCAGGTAGAGGTTGCGCTGCTGCGCGGTGAAGTCGATGCGCAGGCGAGTGTTGGCGTTGACGTACAGGGTGCTGCCATCGGGCAGGTTGAAGCTGCGCATGCCCGTGCTCTGGGCGGCGATCTGTTGCGAATGGATCGCCGGCGGGGCGCCCAGCTCGATGGCCAGCAGCGCGCAGACCAACGCGGCGGCGACCGCCAGGGCCGGGCGCCAGCGCGGCTTTTTGCGCACTGGCAGCGGCGTCGGTCGGTTCAGTGGTTCGAGTTCGGCCAGGTCGGCCCACAAGTGTTCGAACTCGGCGTAGGCCCGGGCATGGGCCGGTTCGCTGGACCAGGTCTTGAAAGCGTCGCGGGTGGCCTGGCTGTGATCGTCGCGATTGCGAGTGAACCAGCCGGCCGCCTGGGCATCGATGCTGTCGATCGGGTGCTCGTGCTCATGTTGAGGGTCGCGGGGGCGGGTCATTGGGCTTGCTCCTTGCCGTGTTCCTGTTCCAGGCGCTGCTTGCAGTGCAGCAGGGCAAAGGCGATGTGTTTTTCCACCATGCTCAGGGAGATGCCCATGCGTTCGGCGATCTGCGCCTGGCTCAGGCCTTCGAAGCGGTGCAGCATAAGGGCTTCGCGGCGGCGCGGCGAGAGTTCGGCGAGCACGCTCTTCAAGCGCTCCAGGCGTTGCAGGCGCTGGGCCGCGGGCAGTGGCTCGTGATGTTCATCGGCCAGTGGCTCGGGTTCTACTGCATGCGGTTCGTGGTGCACCTTGTGCCTGACCTTCTGCCGGCGCCAGTGATCGCGCAGCAGGTTGCGCGCCATCTGGAACAGAAAGGCGCGGGGTTGTTCGACCTTGGCCCGGTCACGGTAGTCGAGCCATTGGGTGAAGACGTCCTGGGTCATGTCCGCCGCATCGCTGGCGTTGTCCGTGCGTTTACGCAGGTAATGCAGGATGTCTGCATAGAACCCGCGGACGGGGTCCGCCGAGGTGGGGTCGGGCTTGAAGCGAGACATGAAAATCCTTCGCAAGGGCTGCCGGGCAGAAAGGTCGCGAATGATATCGAGAATTATTACTATTTGTCTGCATGAGTTTCGCGTCATGAACCGGATGCGGTTTTTCCTGTCTGATGCTGCGTGCCTCAGCAACACACCCCAAAACGCTGGTAAACCGGCAAAGACAGGCTTTAATCCGAAGTGCATTCGCATCTTTGGACACTCAGGAGCAGGACCATGGCTGGATGGTATGAATTAAGCAAAAGCAGTGACGGGCAGTTCCGCTTCGTTCTCAAGGCTGGCAATGCTGAAACCATTTTGACGAGTGAGTTGTACGCTTCCCGCGGCGCCGCCGAAAACGGCATCGCTTCGGTGCAGACCAACAGTCCCAACGAGGCCCGCTACGCCAAGGAAGTCTCCAAGGACGGCAAACCTTATTTCAACCTCAAGGCCGCGAACCACCAGATCATCGGCAATAGCCAGCGCTATTCGTCCGAGGCGGCGCGCGACGCGGGCATTGCCAGCGTGCAGACCAACGGTCCGAGCACGACCATCAAAGACAAGACCGCCTGACGTTCTGCATTGAAACAAAAAAGCCCGACAGGACAACCTGTCGGGCTTTTTGTTGGGCGCTGTCCCGTGCTGTAGGGGGGGAGGCGGGACGTTTAGCGCACTGCGTTCAACATGGCCTGCAACTGATTGCGCCCGGCTTCACCCAGCGGGAACACCGGCAGGCGCGGGTCGCCGACCTGCAGACCGGTCATGTTCAACCCGGCCTTGATGGTGGTCGGCAGGCCGCCCTTGAGGATGAAGTCGAGCACCGGCAACTGGCGGTAGAACAATTCGCGCGCGCGCTCCAGGTCGTTGTCCAGCACCGCCTGGTACAGGTCCAGGTTGAGCTGCGGGATCAGGTTCGCCGCGGCGGTGCACCAGCCCTTGGCGCCGGCGGCGAAGGCTTCCAGGGCCAGCGGGTTGCAACCGTTGTAGAACGGCACCTGGCCTTCGCCCAGCAGTTGCAGCTTGTGCATGCGCTGGATGTCGCCGGTGCTCTCCTTGACCATGGTCACGTTTTCCACCGCATGGAAGATCCGCAGGATCAGCTCCACCGACATGTCGGTGCCGCTGGTGGCCGGGTTGTTGTAGAGCATGATCGGCACGCCGACGCTGTCGCCGATGGCGCGGTAGTGGGCGAGGATCTCGGCTTCGCTGAGCTTCCAGTAGGACGTCGGCAGGACCATCACCGCATCGGCGCCCTTGGCCTCGGCAAACCGCGCGCGGCGCACGGCCTTGGCGGTGGTCAGGTCGGACACGCTGACGATGGTCGGCACGCGCCTGGCGATGTGGCGGATGCTGAATTCGGCGACCTGGTCCCACTCGGCGTCGCTCAGGTAAGCGCCTTCGCCAGTGCTGCCCAGGGGCGCGATGGCCTGCACGCCGCTGTCGATCAGGCGATCGATGGAACGGCCGAGGGTGTCCAGGTCCAGTTGCTCACCGTTGGCGGTGAACGGGGTGATGGTGTAGCCGATGATGCCGTGAATGTTGGCGTTCGACATGGCGACGCTCCTTTAATGAATGAGGGGATTTCAGTTCAGGCAATCGGCGTGTTGCTTGAGGTTCTGCCGAGCGTAGTAGTTGAAGGCGGCGGCGTGACGCTTGGGCTTGGAGATCCAGTCATGGGCCTCGCGGCCGAGCTCCGGCAGGATCGGCTTGATGGTGCCGGCGGCCATGGCCAGCAACTGCAGCTTGGCGGCGCGCTCGATCAGTTGGGCGATCACGCAGGCTTCTTCGATGCTGGCGCCGGTGGACAGCTGGCCGTGGTGCGAGAGCAGGATGGCGCGCTTGTCGCCCAGGGCCGCGGAGATGATCTCGCCTTCTTCGTTACCCACCGGCACGCCCGGCCAGGCCTCGAGAAAGGCGCAGTCGTCGTACAGCGGGCACAGGTCCATGTGGGAAACTTCCAGCGGCACTTCGATCATCGACAACGCGGCGACGTGGGTCGGGTGGGTGTGGATGATGCAATTCACGTCGGGGCGGGCGCGGTACACCCAACTGTGGAAACGGTTGGCCGGGTTGGGCATGCCGTGGCCTTCGAGCACTTCCAGGTCTTCGTTGACCAGCAGCAGGTTGCCCGCGGTGATCTCGTCGAAACCCAGGCCCAGTTGCTGGGTGTAGTAAGTGCCCGGCTGCGGGCCACGGGCGGTGATCTGCCCGGCAAGACCGGAGTCGTGACCGTTCTCGAACAGGATGCGGCAGGTCAGGGCCAGCTTTTGCCGGTCGGTCCACGTATTATCCGCCAGGGTGTTTTGCATCTGGGTCAGGGCTTGCCTGACCAGTTGCTCTTTGGGTAGTGCTAATGTCTTGGCCATGTCGGTGTCCTTGGGTCGTTGCAATGGACGTCGGATTTGCCAGCTCCCGCTGCTCGCAAGGTCGTTGGGTGAAAGCAAATGACACTAAAGAGGCTATATGACACTTTGTGTCATTGGCAAGGACAAATCGTCGCCTCCTTGATGGGTTAACCGTTCTACATGTCTATCCGTTTGAAATTATTGAGAAAAAAACTTGGCGTGACGCTGGAGGCCCTGGCCGAGAAATCCGGCATGACCAAGAGTTACCTGTCGAAAGTCGAGCGCGGCCTGAACACGCCCTCGATCGCCGCGGCGTTGAAACTGGCCAGGGCGTTGAACGTGAACGTCGAGGAGCTGTTCGCCGAAGACAAGGTCAGCCTGGACAGCTACAGCCTGGTGCGCAGCGACGAACGCCAGTCGTTGGCGGCCAACGACCAGGCGCCGGGTTATGCGGTGCTGGCGCATCAGGTCAGCGAGCGCAGCCTGCTGCCGTTCATCATCTACCCGCCCAGCGAGTTCACCGACAAGAGCTTCAAGGAACACCTGGGGGAGGAGTTCCTGTTTGTCCACGAAGGGCAGGTGGAAGTGGATTTCATGAACGAGCGGGTGATCCTCAACCGGGGCGACGCGCTGCACTTCAACGCGCAGAAACCCCACCGCCTGCGCTCGGTGGGCGAGGTGCAGGCGCAGTTGCTGGTGGTGGTGCACAGCGGCGAGGAGTGATGTGCTTGTAGCCGCTGCCGCAGGCTGCGATCGACCCCGAAGGGGGCGCAAGGCCTTGAGATCGCTGAAGGCCTTCGGCCTTATCGCAGCCTGCGGCAGCGGCTACAGGTCAGAGTAGACATCACGGCCGCGGGCCGATCTTTCAGCGTTCGACCGGCACCGACAGCGCAGGATCGCCCAGCGCATGGCTCTTCGAATCGAAGAAGCGCAGCGTCACTTCCATCCCCGCGAACAGCTTGGCGTAGCGCCGCTTCTGGTTCTGGATGAAGGCCTTGCTGCGCGGCTGGATCGAGATCGCCAGGGTCCGCACTTTGGACTGGCGGATGGCACTCACCAGGTGGCTGTCCTGGGAGCCGAGGTCGTGGCCGAAGATGCACAGCGCGTCGCTGTGATTCAGCAACTGCTGGTAGCAGAACGACAGGTAGTCGCTGCCGCGAATGGTCTTGAGCTTGTCCGCCACCGGGCCTTCGCTGACGAACAGCGGCACATCGTCGAGGGTCTTGAGGGTGTTGTTGATGGCGAAGTTGCCCAGCAGCGTGCCCTCGGTGGAACCCAGCTTGCGCGCGGTGCCGTCCTGGTTGCGCACCAGGTGCAGGCCACCGTGCAGGTACAGCACGCGGGTCTGTTCGCTGGTGGTCTGGCTGATGTCGAAGCTCGGGTCGGCGCCCTGGAACAGGTCGTCGATGCCCTGGGCATCGTGCTGGATCGCCCAGTAGTTGAGCAGGTCGTAGTTGCTGGTGAACACCGTGCGGTAGCGGCGCAGTTCCTGGTTGATCTGCGACAGCGTCGCCGGCCGCACCAGGCGCCACGGAATGTGCACCGCGTGCACGGTATTGATCAGCGCTTCCTTGATCGCGTAGTAGCGATTGCGCGGCGCCGCGGAGCTGACGGCCAGGGCTTTGTTGACCCGGCTGGTGGTCTTCAGCGCCCCCAGCACCTGCTCGAAACTGCGGGTCTGCAGGGCGTCGAACACGCTCAGTTCGGAGGGGCTCAGGGGCTTTTCCTCGACAGTACGGGCGTTCTCGAACAGCGAGTCGTAGGCGAAGTCTTCCCACACCGCGCGGCTGGCGCCGTTGCCGATCAGCAGGCCGGCGATCGGCGTGCTGGCGCGCAAGGCGTTCCAGTCTTCAAGGTCGGCATCAAATTCCTGGAAATCCATCATCGCGGTTCGTCGTCTCAAGGCAGAAGGTGTACAGGGCGCCGACTTTATCACGACCGACCCTTGAGCCAGATCAACAACGCGCGTGACCGATGGGTCGATCCTGTGCGCATTTGTCGGATCGGCACGGCTGATCCAATCCCAGCCTGGAGGACGCGCCATGAGCAGCACTTTTTTCATTCCCGCCGTGAACATCATGGGTATCGACTGTCTCGACGAGGCCATGGTCGCGATCCGCAACTACGGTTTTCGCAAGGCGCTGATCGTCACCGACGCCGGCCTGGCCAAGGCCGGGGTGGCCGGGATGATTGCCGAGAAGCTGGCGATGCAGGACATCGATTCGGTGATCTTCGACGGCGCCAAGCCCAACCCGAGCATCGGCAACGTCGAGAAGGGCCTGGCGCAATTGCAGCAGAGCGGCTGCGACTTCGTGGTCTCCCTTGGCGGCGGTTCGCCCCATGACTGCGCCAAGGGCATCGCCCTGTGCGCCACCAATGGCGGGCATATCAGCGACTACGAGGGCGTCGACCGCTCGGCCAAGCCGCAACTGCCGCTGATCGCGATCAACACCACCGCCGGCACCGCCAGTGAAATGACCCGTTTCTGCATCATCACCGACGAGCAGCGTCACGTGAAAATGGCCATCGTCGACCGTAACGTCACGCCGCTGCTGTCGGTCAACGACCCGGCGCTGATGGTCGCCATGCCCAAGGGCCTGACCGCTGCCACCGGCATGGACGCGCTGACCCACGCGATCGAAGCCTATGTGTCCACCGCGGCCAACCCGATCACCGATGCCTGCGCGCTGAAAGCCATGACCATGATCAGCCAGAACCTGCGCCAGGCGGTGCACGACGGCAGCGACCTGGTCGCCCGGGAAAACATGGCCTACGCCCAGTTCCTCGCCGGCATGGCCTTCAACAATGCGTCGCTGGGTTTCGTGCATGCCATGGCGCACCAATTGGGCGGTTTCTACGACTTGCCCCACGGTGTGTGCAACGCCGTGCTGCTGCCCCATGTGCAGAGTTTCAATGCCATGGTCTGCGCCGGACGCCTGACCGATGTGGCCCACGCCATGGGCGCGGACATTCGCGGTTTCAGCCCGGAGGAGGGCGCGCAGGCGGCCATCAGCGCCATTCGCAGCCTGGCCCAGGATGTCGAGATCCCCAGCGGCTTGCGCGACCTGGGCGCCAAGCTGACGGACATTCCGGTCCTGGCCGCCAACGCCCTGAAAGACGCCTGCGGCCTGACCAACCCACGCACCGCCGACCAGCGCCAGATCGAGGAAATCTTCCGCAACGCGTTCTGATACCTACAGATGTTCTACCGCGCGCTCGGGCCCTTGCTATCCTGGGTGCGCCAGCGCTGGTCCCAATGCACGAGCTATTAGCGGTCGTCTTGCCAACCGGCCACTGGCAGGAAAACGGACCTTCCTCTTACAAGGACTTTGCATGCTCACCGGCTTCAACCATCTGACCCTCGCCGTGACCGACCTGAATCGCAGCCTGGGGTTTTACCGCGACCTGCTGGGCCTGCGCCTGGACGCCAGCTGGGACAGCGGCGCCTATCTGTCGCTGCCGGGCCTGTGGTTGTGCCTGTCGCTGGACCCGTCGCGCCGCTCGGCCGAAGTGCCGGACTACACCCATTACGCCTTCAGCATCGAGTCCGGGCATTTCCTGGCGTTCGTCCAGCGCCTGCGGGCTGCTGGCGTGCGGGAGTGGCGCGACAACCGCAGCGAAGGCGCCTCGTTCTATTTCCTCGACCCCGACGGCCACCCGCTGGAAGCCCATGTCGGCGATCTGGCCTCGCGCTTGCGCGCCTGCCGGCAGCAGCCCTATGCCGGGATGACGATCTTTACCGACGAATGACCGCCCGCCGCCGCTTCAAGACGGCTGGTTGTCGTTATGGCGACCCTGGTGGGGTGGTGCGGGGGCGCACAAGCCGGCAGAATCCTGCGATCAAAACCGCGCCACCTTCGGCGCTTCGGAGTGAGGCATGACTTCTTCGCTGTTACTGGCCGTTCTCGCCTCGGGCTTTATCTATGGCATTACTCCCGGGCCGGGCGTGCTGGCGGTCTTCGGTATCGGCGCGGCGCGCGGGCGGCGGGCCGGGGCCGGCTTTCTCTGCGGGCATCTGCTGGGCGACGTGATCTGGTGCAGCACCGCGCTGATCGCCATCGTCGGCGCGCGGGAGATCGGCAGCACGGCCTTCGATGTGCTCGGCGTGCTCAGCGGCCTGTATCTGTTCTGGCTCGGCCTGCGGGCGATCCGCAGCCAGCGCAGCAACGGGCAGGAACCCCAGGGCCCGGCGCGCCAGCCGTTCTGGCACGGCATCCTGTTCGGCCTGACCAACCCCAAGGCGTACCCGGTGGCCGTGGCGACCTTTACCGCGCTGCTGTCCAGCCGTGCCGAGCTGCTCAACTGGTCGATGCTGCCCTGGCTGATCTTCCTCAGTTTCCTCGGCGGCATCGGCGCATACGCTATTCTGATTGGCATCGTCGGTGCGCGGCGGGTGCGGACCCTGTATCAGCGCCACGAACTGGCGATCACCCGGCTTTGCGGCGTGATGTTCATCGGGTTTGCCATCAACGCCTTGCTGCATGCCGTTCCGGGATTGCTGGCGAACAAGGCATAAAGGCTGTCCGCAAGGTTGCGACAGCCACGGACCCGCAGCGGCCCTGCGCCGCTGCCAGAACCAGGGATTGATACTCGGCGCTTTATCTTCACAGGCAGTGTCGTTCCCTGATGGCAACCAACAACTCCGCGCCCCTGGCCAGTTTCATCGACCTTCTGCTGGACGCCGTCTGTGCGGTGGATGTGGAAGGCCGTTTCGTCTTCGTCAGCGCCGCCTGCGAGCGGATTTTCGGTTACACGCCGGACGAACTGGTCGGCCGGCGCATGATCGAGCTGGTGCACCCCGCGGACCGCCTGCGCACGCTGCAGGCCGCCGAGCGGATCATGGCTGGCGAATCCATGCCCAACTTTGAGAACCGTTACCTGCGCAAGGACGGGCAGGTCGCGCATATCCTCTGGTCGGCGCGCTGGTCCGAGGTCGACCAGCTGCGCATCGCCGTGGCCCGCGACATCACCGAGCGCAAGCAGGCCGAGTCGCGGCAGGCGGCGCTGTATGCGATTTCCGAAGCGGCCCATGCCACCGAGGACCTGCTGGCGTTGTTCCGGCGCGTGCACCGGATCATCGGTGAATGGCTGCCGGCGCTGAATTTCTCCGTGGCGCTGTACGACGAGCAATGCCAGGCGCTGAGCTTTCCCTATCACGTCGACGACCGCGAGCGCTGTCCGGAGCAGCCGGGCACGCTGACCGGCAGCCTGTGCGCCGAGGTGATCCGCAGTGGCCAGCCGTTGCTGCTGACTCCCGGCAATTATGGGCCGCTGTCACCGCTGTCGGATGCCGCCGACCCGTACTCGCCCTGCTGGCTCGGGGTGCCACTCAATTCGCAGAAAGGCACCATCGGCGCGCTGATCGTCAAGAGCGCGCCGGGCGACGAGCAATACACCGAGCAGGACAAGGAACTGCTGCAATACGTCTGCGCCCAGCTCGCCACCGCCATCGAGCGCAAGCAGCTGCATGCGCGCCTGCAGTACATGGCCCAGTACGACCAGCTGACCCAGTTGCCCAACCGCGAATTGCTCCGTGAGCGCCTGCGCAGTGCCCTGGCCCGTGCCCGTCGCGAGTCCGGGCGCATGGCCTTGCTCTACGTCGATCTGGACCGGTTCAAGCAGGTCAACGACACACTTGGCCACGCCGTCGGCGACATGCTGTTGCAGGCGGTGGCCAACCGCCTCAAGGCCTGCGTGCGCGAGAGCGACACCGTGGCGCGGATCGGTGGCGATGAGTTCGTGGTGCTGCTCGGCTGTATCCAGCATGCGGAAGATGCCGGCATCGTCGCCGGAAAGATTCGCCGGGCGCTCGACGAGCCGCTGCGCCTGGATGGCCATCAACTGAGCATTCTGCCGAGCATCGGCATCGGCCTGTTCCCCGAACACGGCCATGACGAAAAGCAGCTGTTCAAGCACGCCGACGAGGCGATGTACGCGGCCAAGCGCGCCCAGCGGAGCCCGTCCCGGGCCTGAAAGAAGCGGCCGATCAGGCCGTTTTTTTGCCAACCGTTCGTCGTGGCCGATGCAACTTTTTCAAACCTTCGATGGCCTGAAAACTCTCACTCTGTGCAGGCGCCGTGCGCCGTCAACTGATCAAAGGAGGCCGACACCATGAGCTTCATGGCCACCCATCTGTCCCGCACCTGCCTCGCGCTGCTGCTCGGCCTGAGTGCCAGCGCGGCGTTCGCCCAGTCCCCCGCGGAGTTTATCGATGAGGCTTCGGCCAAGGGCATGGCAGACATCGAGGCCAGTCGCCTGGCCCACCAGAAGACCTCTTCCAAGGCGGTCAAGGACTACACCATCGTGGTCATCAACGACCGCACCACCGCCAACCAGCACCTGGCGAAAATCGCCAGGAAACTCGACCTGCCCGTAGCGCCCCGGGAAGAAGTGATCAGCAAGGCCAAGGCGCTGATCCCCGAGGTTCCGGAAGGCGAAGCCTTCGATGCCGCCTATGCCGAGAGCCAGGTCAAGGCCACCGAAGAAGCCATCGAGCAGATCCAGCAACAGGCCCAAATCACCGAGGTCCCCGAACTCAAGGCCTTCGCCGAAGAGACCTTGCCGAAACTGCAGAATCACCTGCAAATGGCCAAGGCCCTCAAGGCTGGCCGGCCCCTGGATCAGTTGGATGGTTGAGCGGCGGTGTGCCGCCTCAGATATTGACCAGCCAGCGAGCCTGGCGACTGCCGCGCCAGTTGAAGCTGCTCAGTGCCAGCAAGAGTAAGAGTATCGAGTAGATGGCGTAGGTCCCGAGCCTGTCGTAGGCCCAGCCCGCCAGCAAAATGCCCACGAGCCCGGCAAAGCGGCTGATGAAGTCTATCGAGCCATACCAGCTACCAATGATTTCCTTGGGCACGGTGAGCTGGATGGCACTGGCCGTGGTACGGAAATACAGTGTGGTACCGAACTGGAATACGAACATGCCGATGCCCGCGAGCCAGATATTGCCGCGCAGGCATAACGTGATGCAGACCCCCGAGATCATGATCAGGTGCGACAGCAATATCGTGCTCGGCACCCGGGAGGCCTGGCCACTGGCGCGCAAGGCGAGTCCGCCGGCTATGGCACCTGCCGCTCCAACGGAGAACAGGTAGCCGGTCTGCACTTCGGAAAACCCATGAAAGCCCCGAAGCAGGGGGACCCACAGGAGCGCCAGCACGCTGACCACCAGCAGGCAGGTGGCATAAGAGGCGAGGAAATACCGCCACCGTGGAGCGCGCAATAGATCGATGGTGGCTCTCGAAGCGCCGGTGACACTTTCCTGGAAACGTTGGACAAACGAGGTGCTGGCAATATCGAGGGGCGAGGTTTGCCCATTCAAGGTACTCAGGCTGATCGTCAAGGCGAGCGCGGCCAGCATGAAGGCAATGGAGGCCAGCAGTGAGATCGACAAGCCGACGTTGAAAATGACCAGGGCCCCGATGACCGGCCCCAGGGTCCTGGCGACGCCATTGAAGGTGGCGAGCAGGCCGTTGATTCTGGGGATGTCGCCAGCAGTGAAAAGGAACGGGATCAAGGCAAACAGGATCAGCCGTGAATACTGATGGATCAGGTCGACGAAGAAGGCAAAGAACCACACCCATTCCACGGAGCGGTCGTAGACCCGAAGCACAAGAACGGCCAGGGCAAACACCGCGATGTTTACCAGTTGCGTGGCAATGAACAGTTTCCATTTGTTGAAACGATCGATAAAACCCGCGCCTAGCAAGGTCACCAGTATTTCAGCGCTATAGCCGATGGCGTAGGTGGTGGTAACGGCCAGCGTCGTTCCGCTGATGGAGTAGGCAAGGTTGGCGAATACCAGGTCGTAGATGGCTTCGGAAAGTATGAGTAATACCCCCAGGGCCACAAAGGACCAGACTGACCGCGCCGTTGAATTGAAAGAGGTGTGCACAGAAATTTAATCCGTTAAATTTTTTATATGCCCGGTATCACGCAGCCTGGGCTTTGATATTGGCAGGCAAGAACGATTGGAGTTCTTCTATGCTGTTGAACTCCTGTTTGGCCGTAAGGCTATCCAGCGCAACAATTTCCATGGCTTGTATCTTGCCCAGGAGTGTACGCAGTGCTCCAGGTTCTTGCAGATAAGGAGACAGGGCTTTCTCGAACGCGGCAAGAGCCAGAGACTCTTCTGCGTTTTGAGCCGAGCCAACCAGGTCAGCCAGCTCTTCTTTCCAGGATACTGCTTCTTGAGTTGCTTTCATGTGAATCTCCATGATGTCAGTAAGTTTGCAACTTGGGTGCACACCCCAAAAACTAAGTTACTTTCAGTGTCTGCTGCTCGAACTTGGCCATCTTGTACAGCAGGATGTCCGGGCAACGCATATCAGGTAGTTTGATATTTGGATAAGGCTGGTCGACAGCGAATGGAATCAAGTCCTGGCCGAACATGGGAATGTCCGAGCGCGGCTCGTTCTGACTGACGAAGACTTCATGTTCACAACGAACCAATGTCGGTTTGCTGCAATTGAACGTGTAGGCAATACCTTGCTCAATATGAATGCTGGTGCGTGGGTCACAAATGACCTGGAGAGATTTGTGCTGGCCGTAAGTGGCGGAGTCATGCCTGAGATCAATTAGGCTCAAGTCAATTTGCAGTTCCTGATTATTGAGGAAGGTATAGGTCTTTTTCGTTCTGGCGTGCCAGTAATACTGGTGAGGAGTGCCCGGAACGGATGCTGGAAGCACCAGGACGTCGGCCACGCAGGAGGCGGTATTGGGCACCAGCGTATAGGACCTGGCGCCAGTCAGGGCATAGCGGTTGCGTTTTATCCGTACGCCGCAGAACTCCTCGTCCGTAAGCCGTTCAGCGACGCTGTGGGCATCGTCCGACCAGGTCTTGGGCTCGAACGTCACATACTGTTCGGTACCGCGGATGGTTACCGGATATCGGGCCAGATAGGACTTGGGGTTCTCCAGCAAAGACTGGGAAATCTTCGAAAGAAAACGATGGGCTTCATCGGGCAAGCGATATCGGTTGGCCTTGATTATTGGAAACTTTGCAAGTTCCGTAGTGCGCGGAACTGAAACAAGATCGTTGTCCAGGTTCCATGCTGTATTGTCTTGATCCGAGTGCCAGATTGGTTCGTCCCGGGTGACAATGTATTCCAGGTTATCGAAGGTATGAGCCACGCCTCGTGGAATGACCAAGTGTCGATGCAGGCTTGGCGAGAATCTGAGTTGGATAATTTTATGGAAGCTAGGGCTGCCTTCTCGGCAATCGACAAAATAACCTTCTATTTTCTTGCCGTTGTCCCCCATGAATGTCAGGCGATCGTCCTGGCCGACATGTATGCCATAGGTGGAATAACTGAAGTTTGGTTCATGAGTGACGAAGTCCGATATGAGCGGACCTTTGCTGGACATTAGTTTTCGACTGAACCAGCCATTTCCAGCATAGGTATTACTGACAGAGTTCTTTTCGAACCTGAGGCCTGGGATTAAAAAGTCGGCCTGATGAGTGTCGTTGTCAATTTCCTCGAACATAGATCCCTCTTTCGACAGAAAAACGTATCTGCACCAGCGTCTGTCCTGACGTCTTCGGTGTTGTTTATGTGAACGGCTGTGGTGCTGAAAAGTGCTTGTCCGGTGAAAGCTTGTCAATAACTTTTTTTGTGAGGTTTATGAGTTTTCTGGTCGCCATCTTATGGTGCGCAACGGCACAAAAATAGTGCGAATCATAAAAATCATATGGAACATTAAGTTATAGAGCTGAATGTTTCAGATCTAGTATATGTTCCTTTTGTTAAGTGCTTAGATCGAACCAAAGTGGGTCGCTCAAGAGAATGGACCGATGAGAGGAATAAACTTCTTTTTCTCAGACAATGTTTGGTTTCCATCCCAGCGTATTCCTTCATCCGATAAGACTTCAGCCCGCGGGGCGTTCTGCCGGAACTGCCGTGGGCCGAGGCCGGTCAGCACCTTGAACTGGCGGCCGGCAGGTCGAGGGAGATGCCCTTGGCGCAGCACGCGCCGGTCCTGTGCGGTAAGTCCTTGATCCCCGAGGTACCGGAACTCAAGGCCTTCGCCGAAGAGACCCTGCCGAAACTGCAAAACCACCTGCAAATGGCCAAGGCCCTCAAGGCTGGCCGGCCCCTGGATCAGTTGGACGGTTGAGTGCCGTCCCGCCGCCGATGCGCCTTCAGGCCTGGCCTGAAGGCGCGTCGCATCCGGTGTCGCCGTCTCTCCCTGGCATTTTCAGCATCGATTTCAGCTGGGTTTCTGCTGTTGCTCCGGCGGTAGCTCATCCAGCTTCAAGGGTTCGCCCTCGCCGATTTCCCTGTATTCCTGGCGCAGTTTCTCCAACTGCTCGAGATCCAGCCCATCCAGGCTCAGCAACGCATTGTGCGCATCCTTGGTGGCGCGCAGCAGTTCGTCGATCTTCAAGTGCAGGATGTCGTTATCGCGGTTCTGGGTGTTCTGGATCAGGAACACCATCAGGAAGGTGATGATGGTGGTAGAGGTATTGATGACCAGCTGCCAGGTATCGTTGAAACCAAAGACCGGCCCGCTCATGCCCCAGATCGCAATCAATGCCAGCGCGATCAGAAAGGTCACCGGACTGCCGGCCCACAGCGACAGCTTCTGCGAGAATTTGGCGAATTTCATTGTCGTTTCCCCTGTGCGGCGGCATCTGAAATTCAGACAGCGGCGGCAGGGGGAAAATTCTTTTTCTCTTCAGTCGACCTGGCTCGCTGCCTGCTGTCTGACGTTGCCCCGGTATAGATCCGCCAAAGGGGCTGCTAGGCGATATAAAAAACACTCATCAAGAACGCTTGAGCGGGATCTCGGATTAGCCTTGGGAGCCGCTGATTTCGCGCTGGAACGCCGCTTGTGCCCGGGCGCAGGTGAGGATGCGGTAGCGCGTGCTGCGTGAGACGTTTTGGTCGCGAAAGCGCTGGTACACCGGCTGGAAGACGGTGCGATCCAGGTTGGGGTGCTCCGCGTTCAGGTAGGCCTCGCAAAGCCGGTCGTAATCCTGCTGCGAGATGAAGCGCCGGAACCAGAAGCGGTAGAAGTAACCCAGCAGGAAACCCAGGCTGAAGTCGCGGTCGAGTACCGAGTGGGCGCAGCACTCGAAGTCGATCAGGCGCAGGTGGCCATCGGCGGCGACCAGAATGTTTTTCGGGTGGGGGTCCATGTGCACGAAGTCGTCGTCAAGCATCTGGCCGAACAGCCGGAAGATCGCCGGTAACAGGGTTTCAGCCTGCTCGGGATGGGCCAGCAGGCGGTCGTCGACGCTGCAATGATCTGCCCAGAAACCCAGCAGCAAGTACTCTTCGCGCAGGAACGGAAAACGCCCCTTGTAGCCAAACGCCGAGACCTGGGGCGAGAGGGCGGATTTGCCCGACACCACCGACAGGTTGATGAATTCATTGGTCAGGTCGTGCAGGCCGAAGCTGCGCTTGAGCCCGAGGAAGTTCTGCAGCTGCTTTTTCCAGTGAGTCAGGCGGTTGCGCTTGAGCACCCATTGGCGCTCACCTTCGAGCAGGAACACGCCCCGGGTGTCTTCCGGAATATCCAGCGTGGGATATTGCTCGGGCTTGGCCAGAAAACGCCGTAGCAGCGGGTCCAGTTCGTGCCGGTGGGATGGATCGAAGTGGAAGGTCACGCCATCGATCTGCTGCCGATGCAGCGTTCGGGTGAAGCTCCTGAGGTGAAGCATGCAGGGTTCCTGGCCTTGGATGGCGAACGAAGGGTGGCGCTGTGAGCCTGCGCTGAAACGCGAGCCGAAAGGGCGCGCATCATAATTCATCGCAAGTCCTGGCGTTCACGAAATTCATCCGGGTGCCTTCTGTGCCCTTGCGAGGGAAAAGGACCTCTGGCCGGCCACAGCCTGTTTTGGCCGGGGTTGGACCGAGTAGGCCGGTAGGCGGGGTCAAAGCGCGGCATTCTGCCGGAACTGCCGCAGGCCAGGATTTCGGACGACCAGTAGTCGTTGTCCACTTTCTGATAGCTGGGCACCGAAGGGTTGCTGGGGTTGGTAACCGCCATTCAGGCGGTGGCCTTGCGTGGAGTGGGGGGGCGTTGCCCTGGCCACTGATGAACTTGTAGAACACTACCGCGGTTTCGAAGCTCTGCGACAGGCTGGTTTCGCGCCGGCGGATCCGGTTGCTCTATCGACGAACACACACCTTCACACTCTAAAACAGAATTTTTCTGGAGGGCCCGGGTGCTCGGGGTTACCGTGGATTGAAGAGCGCGACACCGGGGGCGCGAGCAGACTTAGGAGTGAGCACGATGTCCAGCGTTACGCAGTCCCGTACGGTCGCTCTCTATCATCAGGCAGAGGACCTTTTTTTCTCGGCCATTTCACAAGAAAACTGGCACTTTAACGATAGTCTTGCGGCGTACTGCACGGGTGTCGTCGCCAGCAGTCTGAACCTGCTGTTCGTCAAGCGAACAGGGCCGGACCTGGCCGTGGGGGTGCTTGCAGGCATCGGGTTTCTTGAACGCGCGGGGCTGCCTTTTTGTGTGGTTGTGCACGATGACCTGGTGGCGCAGGTCCGCGACCTGCTGCTGGAGCAGCACTTGTTGGAAGGCGATAGAACCACGTCGATGTGGGTCGATCTGAGCGTCCATGAATTGCCACCGGATGTGGCGGTGAGCTTCGACATTCGTCGTACCGATGAGCAGCTCGAGGATTGGGCTGATCCCGTGGAAAGTGCCTTCGAGTCGGGTGATGCGGGAGCGGGGCAATACCTGGCCCGGCATCGGGTGGCGCTGCAAAACGGCCAGCCGTTGATGCATTTCACCCTGTATGAGCAGTCGCTGCCCGTCAGTTCGCTGACCCTGTCGTTGGGGCCGGCGGTGGCGCGTCTGGATGATATCGGCACCCGGCCCGAATACCAGGGCCGGGGCTATGCCAGCGCACTGATTCGACACGCGCTGGCGTATGCGAAAAAACAGGGGGTGAGCCTGTGTGTGCTGGAGGCCTCCCAGGAGGGGCTGTCGATCTACCGGAAGGCGGGGTTCGACACTTTGTTCGGGTACACGACCTTTTACCGCGAATGAGCAGGTGGTGGGCAAACACTTCGCTCAATGCGCGGCGTTCTGCCGGAACTGCCGTGGGCTGACGCCGGTCAGCGCCTTGAACTGGCGGCTGAAGGCGCTGTGGTCGGTGTAGCCGCATTGCAGGGCGACGTCGGTGATCGGCAGTTCGCCGAGCAGCAGGCGCGAGGCGTGTTCCAGGCGCACCTTGTGGATCATCTGCCGTGGGGTGAGGTGGAAGATGCGTTTGCAGTAGCGCTCCAGCTGGGCGATCGACAGGTCGGCGATATGGGTCAGGTCGTCGAGGCGGATGGCTTCGTTGTAGTGCTCGCGGATATGCCGGTCCACCGCGGCCAGGCGTTCGTAGGCCGGGTGCGCGTCGCGGGCGGCCTGCAGGTCGAGGGAGATGCCGGCCATGCCGATGATCCGCCCGTCGCGCCCGTGCAGCGGCAGCTTGTGGGTCAGGCACCAGCCGGGTTCGCGGCTGCCGTACAGGTGCAGTTCCAGCTGGCCCTTGATGGTGACGCCCTGGCGCAGCACGCGTTGGTCCTGCTCGGTATAGACCGGGCCGAGCACGGCGGGAAACACCTCGGCCGAGGTCTTGCCCAGCAGCGGCGCGACGTTCTTGAAGCCGCAGCGCTGGGCCAGGGTCAGGTTGGCGGTGAGGTAGCGGGCTTGCAGGTCTTTGATGAAAAACACCGCGTTGGGCAGGGTGTCGAGCAGCGGGATCACCAGGGCCATGCTGCCCAGCAGGCCGTGAATATCCTCGGGCGCCTGGCTGGCGATGGCTTCGGGCAGGCGGTGCAGCTGAGCGGTATCGATCATCAAGGGCTGCTCTTGTTGTGGGACGAGGCGCTCCCCGCGACTTTGGGTCTACGGGCTCATCCTTGAATGCCGCGGCGTCGTTGGCATGCGGCCCGCGGCAACGGTCTGCGCTTCACTTCGCGCCGGGTGTCGGCGATTCCATCAGCAAGGTTTCGATCCGCGCCGGCACCAGGGGCGCTCGTGGCGTCGGCGCGGCCCAGCCGAACAGGGCCTGTGCCGCCGTGGCGCAGACTCGCCCCTGGCAGGCGCCCATGCCGCAGCGACTGTGCAGTTTGGCCTCGCTCCAGCTCGCTTCGCCAGCTACCTCGGCGTAGGGCACATCCTCGCAGCGGCACAGCAGCGTATCAGCTCGCGCCAGGCGCAGAAGCGCCGGTTGCAGGGCGAAGGTTTCACTCACTCGCTCGGCGAACGCCTGCCAATGGGCCCGGCGCTGGATCAGCGCGATGGCCTCCCGGGTCTGCCCGCTGGCGGCCAGCCCGGCGATCTCGCCTTCGACCCTCGCCAGTTCGCTGCCGCCGACCCCGGTGCATTCGCCGGCCGCGTAGACCCGGGCGAGGCTGGTGGCCTGGTAGCGATCCACCGCGATGGCGTTGGCCTGCAGCTGGCAGCCGAGATGGCTGGCCAGGGTGGTGTTGGGCACCAGCCCGAAACCGCAGGCGAGACGTTCGCAGGGTATTTCCCGAACCTGCTCGCCCTGCTGGATACGCACCGCTTGCAGGCGATCTTCGCCCAGGGCCTCGAGCACATGGGCATTCCAGCGATAGGCCGCAGTGGCCAGCCCGGCGGCCTGGCCGAGCTTGGCCGGCCAGCGCCAGAGCCCGGCGGCGAATGTCGCCAGCGCGGCCAGCGGGGCCTGCTCCAGGACCGCCTGCACCCGGGCACCGGCCTGGCGCGCGGTGGCGGCGCTGGCCAGCAGCAATGGCCCGCTGCCGGCGATGACCACGCGCTCGCCGGCCAGCGTCAGGCCGTTTTTCAGCAGCGCTTGCAAGGCCCCGGCGCCCGTCACTCCGGGCAAGGTCCAGCCGGGGAAGGGCAGCAGCAGTTCGCGGGCGCCGCAGCACAGGATCAGGCTCTGATAGCGGAGCAGCAAAGCCTGCTCGGCATTTTCCAGCAGCAGGGCATTGGCGCCGGCGCCGGCCACCACCCGGGTGCCTGGCAGGTAACGCAACCGAGGATGCTCCAGCACCTGCAAGGCGTCGCGGGCGATGCCGGCGAGCGTGACGCCCGGCCCGTTGCGCCAGATCTGGCCGCCGGGGCGCGGGTTGTCGTCGAGCAGGACGATCGAGAGATCGCCGCGGCTCGCTGCCCGGGCCGCCGCGAGGCCGGCCGGGCCACTGCCGACGATAAGGATGTCGCAGCTCAGGCGCTGTTGACTCATGGCGTGCGCTCCACGTGCATGCCTTCGCGGCACAAGGTCTGGCAGGCCAGCTGGCGCCGGCCGTCGATGGTCATGCGGCATTCCTGGCAGATGCCCATGCCGCAGAAGGGCGCCCGGGGCTGGCCGCTGCAGGAGGTTCGGGTACGTGGGTCGCCGCTGGCGGCGACGGCGGCGGCGACGCTCAGGCCATCGCCCACGGTCAGCGCCTGACGGTCCAGGTAAATGATCATGGGGCAGTTCCAGTCAGGGAGGCGTTCAGCTCGGTGAAGCGTGCGGGGCGATAGGCCTGGGCGTCGATATCCGGTCGTTCGCCGAGCAGCAGTTGGGTCAGCAGCCGGCCGCTGCCGGGGGCGGTGGTGACGCCCAGGCCTTCATGCCCGACCGTCAGCCACAGGCCTGTGTGGCGTGGGTGTTGGCCAAGGATCGGCAGGCCGTCCGGGGTGGCGGCGCGAAAGCCGGTCCAGGCGCGGATGCCGTTCAATTGTGCGAGCCCCGGCAGATAGGCCACGGCCCGTTGCAGCATTGGGGTCAGTACTTCGGGCTCGATGGCCGGGTCGAGGCTGTCGAACTGCCGGGACGAGCCGATCAGCAATTGCCCGGTCGGCCGTGGCTGCACATTGAACGCCACCGAGGTGCCGTTGCTGGCGTGGGCGCTGGCGGCGTAGCCCAGTTCCACCAGTTGGTGGGATACCTGCCGGGGGTAACGATCGGTGATCAGCAGATGGCCTTTCTTCGGCCGCAGCGGCAACTCCGGCAGCAGGTTCTGCGCCGCCAGACCGTTGGCCAGCACCACGTACTCAGCACGCAGCACACGGCCGTCATCCAGCTCCACACGGTGGTCGGCGATGGCGCTGACCGTGGCCCGCTCGCAGCTGATCCCCGATGTGTTGTGCAACAGCCAGTGGGCGGTGGCCGGGGCGTAGAGAATGCCGTCGCCGGGGATCTTCAGGGCGCCGCCAAGCCCTTTGCGCAACAGGGGTTCGAGTGCAGCCAGGGTCGCGCTGTCGAGCAATTCGCCCGCCACTCCGTGCTGGGCCAGGTTGATTTGCTTGGCCCGGGCCAGGTCCATTTCCGCAGCGTCCGCGGCCAGCCACAGGGTGCCGCAATTGCGGTAGGCGCAGGCGGCCGGCAGGTGCACGCGCAGCTGGTTCCACAGGCCGATGGAGTAGTGACTCAGGGCCAGTTCGGCGCGGTTGTCGTCCATCGCCACCAGGTGGCCCATGCCCGCGCCGGTGGCGCCGCCGCTGGCGTTGTCGAGCACCCGTACCCGCAGGCCGCGGCGGGCCATTTCATGGGCGCAGGCGGCCCCGACTATGCCGCCGCCAATCACCAGGACGTCGGCTTCGGCCGGCTGGCTCACGAGACGATGCCCCAGCCGAAAGGGTCGCTGTCTTCGATCAGCAAGGTGGCTTCGGCGCTGATATGGGCGGTGCCGCGAAGGGTCGGGATGACCTGCTCGCCCGCCTGTTCGTAGTGGGCGCTGAACTGGCTGCCGATCACGCTGGCCTGGCGCCAGGTCGCCCCGGGCGCGAGTTTGCCGTCGGCGGCCAGGCAGGCCAGCTTGGCGCTGGTGCCGGTGCCGCAGGGGGAGCGGTCGTAAGCCTTGCCGGGGCACAGCACGAAGTTGCGGCTGTCGGCCTGCGGGTCGTCGGCGAACAGTTCGATATGGTCGATCACACCACCGTCGGCGCCGCTGATGCCGGCGGCCTCCAGGGCTTCGCGCACGGCCCAGGTGTAGTGGGTCAGGGCTTCGACGTTATCCAGGGCGATACGCTGGCCATGCTCGCTGATCAGGAAGAACCAGTTGCCGCCCCAGGCGATATCGCCACGGACGGTGCCGTGGCCGGGCAGTTGCAGTTCGACGCCGCTGCGGTATCGGTAGGCCGGCACGTTGCGCACGCTGACCGAGAGGTCGTCGTGCAGGGTGGCGCTGACGGTGCCCACCGGGGTTTCGATGCGGTGCACGCCGGGTTCGATGCGCCCCAGGTGATACAGCGAACGCACCAGGCCGATGGTGCCGTGGCCGCACATGCCCAGGTAACCGCTGTTGTTGAAGAAGATCACCCCGGCACAGGCATCGGCCGCCTGGGGTTTGCACAGCAGGGCCCCCACCAGCACGTCGCTGCCCCGCGGTTCCAGCACGCAAGCCGTGCGCCAGCGATCGTGGCGCTCTTGCAGGACGGCCAGCCGCTGGGCCATCGAACCGCCGCCCAGGTCGGGAAAGCCGTCGACAACCAGGCGAGTCGGCTCGCCCCCCGTATGTGAATCGATGACGGTTATTTTTTTCATGGCAGCACCTGACGGAAAAGGCCTACAGATTGGCTCGGGAAAGGGCTGCATCGCTTGTGGGTTTTCTCTGCGGCGGATGACGAAATCGGCACAGTGGGGTTTTCCGTCAACCCTGTAGCCGCTGCCGCAGGCTGCGCACGGACGCACAGCGTCCGCCAGATCGGACGGCGCGGTGTGACAGAAAGACCGGGGATACAGGTTCTGCGTCTGCTGCGCAGCCGATCGCAGCCTGCGGCAGCGGCTACAGGGGGCATGGTTCTGCGGGAAAAAGCGCAGGAAAGGTATGTGGGCGATTGGGCAAATGTGCCGATTTCGTCTTGCTTGAGCGGGAAAAACCTCAAGCTGCGAAGCGGTGAAAGGCGGAATCTGTTTTTCGTTTCCAACGCCTGTCGGCCCCGACCGACTCAACCTACAAGGACAAGACCATGAGCCGTAAAGCCATCCACTGGAGCGGTGTGTTCCCTGCCGTCAGCACCCAGTTCAAAGCCGACTTTTCCCTGGACCTGGACGCCACCCACAGCGTCATGCGCAACCTGGTGGCCGACGGTGTGTCGGGCCTGGTGGTGTGCGGCACCGTGGGCGAAAACACCTCGCTGAGCACCGCGGAAAAACTCTCGGTGATCGAGGTCGCCAAGGACGCCGCCGGCGGCCGCGTACCGGTGATCGCCGGGATCGCCGAGTTCACCACCGAGTTCGCCCGCAACACCGTGCGCGAAGCGGCCAAGGTCGAGGTCGACGGGGTGATGGTCATGCCGGCCCTGGTGTATTCGGCCAAGTCCCATGAAACCGCCGCGCACTTTCGCGCCATCGCCACCGGCACCGACTTGCCGGTGATGGTCTACAACAACCCGCCGATCTATAAAAACGACGTCACCCCGGACGTGCTGATCGCCCTGCAGGACTGCGAAAACATCGTCTGCTTCAAGGACTCCTCCGGCGACACCCGGCGCTTCATCGATCTGCGCAATGCCGTGGGCGACCGCTTCGTGCTGTTCGCCGGCCTGGATGACGTGGTGGTGGAAAGCATCGCCGTCGGCGCCGAAGGCTGGGTCTCCGGGATGTCCAACGCCTTCCCGAAAGAGGGCGAGACGCTGTTCCGCCTGGCCAGGGAAAAACGCTTCGAGGAAGCCCTGGCGCTGTATCGCTGGTTCATGCCGCTGCTGCACCTGGATGCGCGTCCGGACCTGGTGCAGTGCATCAAGCTTTGCGAGGAACTGGTCGGTCGCGGCTCCTCGGTCACCCGCCCACCGCGCCTGGCCCTGCAGGGCGAGACCCTGGCCGAGGTCAAGGCGATAGTCGCCAAGGCCCTGGCCGAGCGTCCGCAGTTGCCGGACGTCGGTCTGTAAACCCGCCGACAGGCCGCCCCCGCGCAGTGGCTCGCGGGGCGGCCTGGTCCACGAGAAGAACCATCAGGCACTCGCGCAGTGCCGTGTTTCACCCCGTCGGCCGCCTGCCCGCAGGAGGCCGGCGCGACATTCGATCTGCCTACTCCAATAACTCAATAAGAAGGCGCGCCTATGTCAGGCCAAGGCAAATTCAAGAAACAGCTCTCTCTGGTTGACCTCACCTTCATCGGCCTGGGGGCGATCTTCGGTTCCGGCTGGTTGTTCGCCGCCAGCCATGTCTCAGCCATCGCCGGGCCGGCGGGGATCTTCTCCTGGCTGCTCGGCGGTTTCGCCGTCCTGCTGCTGGGCATCGTCTATTGCGAACTGGGCGCGGCCCTGCCGCGAGCCGGCGGGGTGGTGCGTTATCCGGTGTTCTCCCACGGGCCGCTGCTGGGCTACCTGATGGGCTTTATCACCCTGATCGCGTTTTCCAGCCTGGTGGCCATTGAAGTGGTGGCGGCGCGGCAATACGCGGCGGCTTGGTTTCCGGGGCTGACCCATGCCGGCAACAGCAACCCGACCCTTCTCGGCTGGCTGGTGCAGTTCGCCCTGTTGTGCCTGTTCTTCTGGCTCAACTACTCCAGCGTCAAGACCTTCGCCAAGTCCAACAACCTCATCAGCCTGTTCAAGTTCGTCGTGCCGCTGCTGGTCATCGGCGTGCTGTTCACTTTCTTCAAAGCGGAGAATTTCCACGTCCAGGGCTTTGCTCCCTTTGGGCTGTCCGGCATCGAAATGGCGGTCTCCGCCGGCGGCATCATCTTCGCCTACCTGGGCCTGACGCCGATCATTTCGGTGGCCAGCGAAGTGCGCAATCCACAGCGCACCATTCCCATCGCGCTGATCCTTTCGGTCCTGCTCTCGACCCTGATCTACGGCCTGCTGCAACTGGCGTTCCTCGGCAGCATTCCCACCGATATGCTGGCCAACGGCTGGAGCAGCATCAGCAAGCAATTCTCCCTGCCGTACCGCGACATCGCCCTGACCCTGGGCGTCGGCTGGCTGGCCTACCTGGTGGTGGCGGACGCGGTGATTTCCCCCAGCGGCTGCGGCAACATCTACATGAACGCTACGCCACGGGTGGTGTACGGCTGGGCGAAGACCGGGACCTTCTTCAAGATCTTCACCCGCATCGACGAGCAGTCCGGCATCCCGCGCCCGGCGCTGTGGCTGACCTTCGGCCTGTCGGTGTTCTGGACCTTGCCGTTCCCGTCCTGGGAAGCGCTGATCAATGTGGTGTCGGCGGCCCTGGTGCTGAGTTACGCGATCGCCCCGATCAGCGTGGCGGCGCTGCGCAAGAGTGCGCCGGACCTGCCGCGGCCGTTCCGGGTCAGCGGCTTCGGCCTGTTGGGGCCGGTGTCCTTCGTCATCGCCGCGCTGATCGTCTACTGGTCCGGCTGGAGCACGGTGTCCTGGCTGCTGGGCCTGCAGATCCTGATGTTCGTCATCTACCTGGGCTGCAAACGCCTGGTGCCCACCGACCACCTGAGCCTGACCGAACAGGTGTGCTCGTCCCTGTGGCTGATCGCCTTTTATGCCCTGACCATGGTCATTTCCTACCTGGGCAGCTTCGGTGGGATCGGCGTGCTCACTCATCCCTACGACACCCTGGTCGTCACCCTCATGGCCCTGTGCATCTACTACTGGGGCGCCAACACCGGGGTGCCAGGTAGCAAGCTGTTGTTGGAAGGGGCAGACGAATGAGCACGACCCAGGCATCCATTCAGCTCACGCCATTTACTCAGAGAGGTAACCCATGCCTGTAACAGGACAACTGCTGATCGGCCAAGCCCGCGTGCGGGGTGGCCACGGCGAAGTACAGGCGCTGGCCGCCGCCACTGGCGAGGCCCTGGCGCCGGGTTTTGGCGGCGCCGGCCCGGACGACCTGGAGCGCGCCTGCGCCCTGGCCGAGGCGGCGTTCGACCGCTACCGGGAAACCGGCCTGGAGCAACGGGCGGCGTTCCTGGAGAGCATCGCCGGCAACATCCTCGCCCTCGGTGATGAGCTGATCGAGCGCTGCATGAGCGAGACCGGCTTGCCCCGTGCCCGCCTGGAAGGCGAGCGCGGGCGCACCGTAGGCCAACTGCGTTTGTTCGCGGCGGTGGTGCGTGACGGCAGCTTCCTGGAGGCACGCATCGACCCGGCCCAGCCGGAGCGCCAACCCTTGCCCAAGGTGGATTTGCGCCTGCGCCAGATCGCCATCGGGCCGGTGGCGGTGTTCGGCGCCTCGAACTTTCCCCTGGCGTTTTCCGTGGCCGGCGGCGACACCGCCTCGGCGCTGGCCGCCGGTTGCCCGGTGGTGGTCAAGGCGCATTCGGCGCACCCCGGCACCTCGGAACTGGTAGGCCAGGCAATCCAGCAGGCAGTGCATAGCCACGGGTTGCCGGAAGGGGTGTTCTCGCTGCTGTTCGATTCCGGTCGCAGCATCGGCCAGGGGCTGGTGGCGGACAGGCGGATCAAGGCCGTGGGCTTTACCGGTTCGCGCAGCGGCGGCGTGGCGCTGATGAAGATTGCCGCGGTCCGCGAGGAACCGATCCCGGTCTATGCCGAGATGAGTTCGATCAACCCGGTGCTGCTGCTGGCCAATGCGCTGGCCGAGCGCGGCGAAGCCATCGCCCAGGCCTTTGTCGGTTCCCTGACCCTGGGCGCCGGGCAGTTCTGCACCAACCCGGGGTTGATCCTCGCCGTCGACAGCCCGGCGTTGCGCGCATTCGAAGCCGCGGCGGCTGCTGCGCTCAAGCTGGCGCCGGCGCAGACCATGCTGACGCCAGGCATCCACGCCAGCTACTGCCAGGGTGTCGAGCGGCTGCTGCGGCATGCCGAGGTGGAGTCCTTGGGGCAGGGCGCCGATGGCCAGCGTTATCAGGCCCGTGCCGCGCTGTTCAGCACGTCGGCCGAGGCCTTTATGGCCCGCGCTGCGCTGCGCGAAGAAGTCTTCGGTCCGGCCTCGTTGATCGTGCGTTGCAGCGATGCCGCGCAGATGAAAGCGCTGCTGGCGACCCTGGAAGGCCAACTGACCATCGCCCTGCACCTGAGCGACAACGACCATCCGCAAGCCCGGGAGTTGTTGCCGTTGCTGGAAAGAAAAGCCGGCCGCCTGTTGGTCAACGGTTTTGGCACCGGGGTCGAAGTCGGCCACGCCATGGTCCATGGCGGGCCGTTCCCCGCCACCTCGGACACGCGCACCACTTCGGTGGGCAGCCTGGCGATCCAGCGGTTCCTGCGCCCGGTGTCGTACCAGAACTGGCCACCAGCACTGCTGCCGCAGGCTTTGCGCAACGACAACCCCTGGCAGGTTCCACAGCGTCTCAATGGCGAGCGCCCGTTGTAGCCGCTGCTGCAGGCTGCGATCAGGCCGCAGGCCTGCAGCGTTCTCACTCTCAACTCCATGGGGCCGGGTTTCCCGGCCCCCACGGTTTTTATCGGAGCACAAGCCCCATGTCCGATCTCGTCACTCTTTCCCTCGCCGAAGTCCATGACCTGTCCCTCAAGGTGCTGACCCGCCACGGCCTGTCCGATGCCCATGCCCGGGCCATTGCCGAGGTCATCACCCAGGGCCAGCGCGACGAGTGCCATTCCCACGGGGTGTACCGCTTGCTGGGGTGTGTGCGCTCCGTGCGCGAGGGCCAGGTCGATCCGCTGGCCGAGCCGAGCCTGCGGCCTATCTCTGCGGGCGTGCTGGAAGTGGATGCGCACTACGGTTATTCCCTGCTGGCGTTCCAGACCGGCTTGCCATTGCTGGCGGAAAAGGCCCGCAGCCAGGGGCTGGCGGCCATGGCGATCAAGCGTTGTTTTCACTTCTCCGCTCTGTGGCCGGAGGTCGAGGCCATCGCCGCCGAGGGACTGGTGGGCATCGCCATGAATCCCAGCCACAGCTGGGTGGCGCCGGCCGGCGGCAGCAAGCCGGTGTTTGGCACCAACCCCCTGGCGTTCGCCTGGCCACGGCCAGGGGGCCAGCCGTTCGTGTTCGACTTCGCCACCAGCGCCATCGCCCGCGGCGATATCGAACTGCACGCGCGCCAAGGCAAGGCCATCCCCGAACACTGGGCTATCGATTCCCAGGGCCAACCAACCACAGATGCCAGGGCAGCCCTGCAAGGCGCCATGCAAACCTTCGGCGGGCACAAGGGTTCAGCCCTGGCGGCGATGATCGAACTGCTGGCCGGCGCGCTGATCGGCGACCTCACCAGCGCCGAGTCCATGGCCTTCGACGCCGGCGTCGGCGCCGCGCCTTGCCATGGCGAGCTGATCCTGGCGTTCGATCCGCAGGTGTTTCTGGGGCCGGACTACGAGAAAGGTCTGGAACGCGCCGAAGGACTGTTCGCAGCCATCACGGGGCAGGGCGCGCGGCTGCCGTCGCAGCGGCGTTTCGAAGCCAGGGCCCGCAGCACGCAACACGGCGTAAAGATCCCCCGCGCGTTGTTCAACGATATCCAGGCGCTGTTGGCGCAGTAACCGCGATCTGTAGGAGCGAGCTTGCTCGCGATAGCGTCGGTGGCCTCCAAGACGAGGTAACTGCTTGGACGCAGTGGCGCCTGTGACGACTTTATCGCGAGCAAGCTTCGCTCCTATAGGTATCTGCGTGTCAGGGGGACGTTCTGCTACGGATATCCAGCGATTCCGACGCCAGCCTGCTACTTTCACTGCGGCGTTTTTTACCCTCGGCGAATACGGATATCCAGTTGATGAACCTTCACTTCGAAACCCCCAACCTGTTGCTGCGCCCGCGTACCCTCGAACACTTCGAGGCGTGCATCGCCATGGACCTCGATCCGCACGTCACCCGTTACCTTCCCGGCCCCTGGGACGGTGGCGAGGAGCACCGCGATTTCGTGCGTTCGCGTATGGAGCGCGATTTTGGTGAGCACTGCGGCTATTGGGCGATCTTTGCCAAGTCCGCGCCGGAGGAGTTTCTCGGCTGGGTGTCGTTCATTCCCTACGATGCTGTCGGCCCGGAATTGGAAATGGGCTGGCGCCTGGTGCGCCGGGCGTGGGGCAGGGGTGTTGCGTCCGAGGCGGCGGGGCGCATTGTCGAGCACGCTTTTCTCGGGGCTGGAGTCGAGCGCATCGTCGCCGATGCCCATGCCTTGAACGAGGCCTCGCTGGGGGTGGCGCGCAAGCTGGGTTTTCGTTTTGTGCGCGATGGCGAGTTCGAGGGCCTGCCGAGCAAGTTTTTCGAGATGACCCGGGCGGATTTCGACGCCCGAGGACGTTGATCCGCTGCCGCTGAATGGCCGTTTGTCGCCACCTTGCTGCCGCTATCTGCCTGCTGCTATCAGGTTCAGCTAGCAGACAGTTTCGAGCTGTTAAAACACGTCTTACGCCTGGCAGGAGCCGGGTAGTTACAGGGGGCGTTGTCAGTAAGTTCACGCGTCGGCGTCAAGCGCCGGGGAGGCAGCATGTTGTTACGTTACACGGCTCTGGTGGCGGTGGTCGTAGTGGCCTCCGGGTGTGTGCAGGAACGGGTGGTGCATGAGCGGCGGGTGGTCGAACGCGCGGCGCCGGTGGAATACGTCGAGGTGGTTGCACCACAACCACCGCCGGTGCGGGTCATCGAAGTCGAGCCTATGCATCGCCCGGGTTATGTCTGGTCCCGGGCTTACTGGCACTGGGATGGCCGGCAGTATGTGGCGGTCCATGGTCACTGGGAGGCGTTGCGTCCCGGGTACCATTATGTGCACCCGTTCTGGGAGCGTCGCGGCGATGGCTGGCACCTGCATGCAGGTGGCTGGGCCAGTTGAACGAAGGCGAACCGGCACACAGGCAAACCTATGAAAACGACCCGAACGGGTCGTTTTTTTTTTGCGCTCGCGGAACGCTGCATGGCTTGGCGTCAGGAGCGCCACCAGCCTTCGGGCAGTTCGACTTCTCGTTGCGCCTGCGCCAGGGCCGCGCGCAGCCCCGGTTTATCCAGCGGGATGCAGTAGGCCGGTTTGGCCCGTTCGAAACGCCAGCTGTCCGCCAGGCCGCCGCCATCGACCGTGTCGAAACCCAGCTCGTCGAGCAATTGCACGACCTGCGCCTTGGCCTGCGGATCGTCGCCGGCAATCGGCAGGGCGCGGCGATCAGGGACGCCACTGGGGCGGGCGTCGGTCAGCAGGTCCTGGGCGAGGATGGCATTGAACACCTTCACCACCCTGGCGCCTTCGAGGTGCTCGGCGAGCAATTGGCTGGTGGTGGTTTCGAAGCGGTCCAGGGCCTCGATATGACCGTCGCGGGACGGGTAATAGTTATTGGCGTCCAGCACCGTCTTGCCGGCCAGCAGGGCCGCGGGGAGGCTGCGGTAATGGGCCAGCGGGATGGCCACCAGCACCAGCTCGCCGAATTGCACGGCCTCTTCGACGCTGCCGATGCGGCTGCCGCGAATGCCGCTGGCCACGCTGCTCATGGTCTGTGGGCCGCGGGAGTTGCTGAGCATCACCTCATGCCCCGCCGCCAGGGCCAGTTGCGCCACGGCGCGCCCGATAAAACCTGCTCCGATAATGCCGATACGCATGTCCATTCTCCGTTGAAAGGGTCGAGCGGCTATGATGATTCGACACTAGATGGTGATAAATAAGTGTCTGGTATTTGGTCTTGTTACTGGGAGTGTTGAATGATGGATCGTCTGACCAGCATGGAGGCCTTTGTCGCGGCCGCCGAAAGCGGTTCCTATGCTCGTGCGGCGACCCGCCTGGGGCTGTCGCCGCAGATGGTCGCCAAGCATGTGGCGGCGCTGGAGCAGCGGCTGGGCGCGCGCCTGCTCAACCGCACCACGCGCCGGCAGAGCCTGACCGAGCTGGGCAGTGCCTACCTCGAGCGCTGCAAGCACATTCTCGGCGAGGCCCAGGCCGCCGATTCCCTGGCGCAGATCATGAACGCCACGCCCCGGGGCAAGTTGCGTATCAGCGCGCCGGTGACCTTCGGTTCCTACAGCCTCATGCCGTTCGTGACGGCGTTTTTGCGCGAGCATCCGCAGGTGGAAATCGACCTGCACCTCACCGATCGCTACATCGACCTGGTGGAGGAGGGCTACGAGGCAGCGTTTCGTATCGGACCACTGGCCGATTCCAGCCTCACCGCCAGGCCGCTGGCGCCCTATCGGCTGATCGCCTGCGCGGCACCTGCCTACCTCGCGGCCCGGGGCACGCCACGGGTACCGGCCGATCTCGAACAGCATGAGTGCCTGGGGTACGCCTACTGGTCGCGGCCGGCGGACAACCAATGGCAGTTCCGCCGCGATGGCCAGGTGCAGGAGGTTCAGGTGCGCAGCCGCTTGCACGTCAACGAGAGCAAGGCCTTGCTGTCGGCGGCCGTGGATGGCTTCGGCATCGTCCTGGGGCCGGCGGATTTTCTCGAACCGGCGCGGGCCGCGGGGGAGTTGGTGCAGTTGCTACCCGGCTATGAGGCGCCGAGTCGCGCCATGCATCTGCTGTACCGGCCGGACCGGCAGATGACCGCCAAGCTGCGGCACTTCATCGATGCGGCTATCGCTCGTTTTGGCGCCTGAGATCAGCGCCAAAAACCGTCGAAGCGCTCTAGCTCGAAGGTCTTGAGAACCAAACTTTTTTGTAACCAATACCGTTCGTCCGACGGATGGGTTTGGCAAGCGCCTGCCCGTCAGTCATTCTGGTGGCTGGGATGTCCTAATGCCACTATCGCTTTCATCCCCGTCGCGCCGCCCTCCAGCCTTCCTGCGAATAGGTTGTTTATTGTGATGATCGCGTTATCCCGGCCCGAGGTTGTGTATGCCCGATAAGGCGATCGCCGAGGAGCGGCGCCTGGCCGCCCTGCATGCCCTGGAGTTGCTGGACACCGCCAGTTGCGAGAATTTCGACCGGATCTGCCGCATGGCGGCCGAGTACTTCAAGGTGCCTACCGCCTTGATCAGCCTGGTGGACCGTGATCGTCAGTGGTTCAAGTCGCGGGTGGGTTTCGATGAGCCGCAGACTCCCATAAGCCAGTCGTTCTGCGCCTTCACGGTGCAAGGCCGCGAAGTGCTGGAGGTGCGCAACGCGGCGCTCGATCCGCGTTTCCAGGACAACCCGCTGGTGACCCGCGAGCAGGGTATCCGCTTTTACGCCGGGGCGCCGCTGTTGACCGCGTCCGGTTATGCCATCGGCAGCCTGTGCATCATCGACAAGGTCGAGCAGCAGTTGAGCATCGTCGAACGCCAGCAGTTGCGGGACATGGCGGCGATGGTCATGGAGCAGGTCGAGCAGCGCCAGCGCCAGCGTCGTCGCGACCCGGTCAGCGGCCTGGCCAATCGCGAGCAGTTCCAGAGCGACCTGCGTGACCTGGTCGAGCACCACATCGGCGAACAGCGCGTGCTGGTGCTGATCGATGCCTTGGACATGAAGGTGGCCCACGAACTGACCCTGGCCCTGGGGCTGGCACCTTTCGAGACCATCATCCGTTTTCTCGCGCTGCGTTTGCAGGAGTACCTGGGGCGGCATGTGCGGGTCTATCACGTGTCGGTCAAGCGCTTCGGTTTCCTGCTGCCGGCGCCGGCCGAGGGGCTCGATAGACTGCTCGATGCGCTGGTCAGTCGCCTGCGTCGCCAGCCGCCCGGGCTGGGGTTTCCCATGATTCCCACGGTCTGCGCCGGAACTGTGGAGTTCGAGATCGATATCCAGTCGGTGGACGATGCCTTGCGCAAGGCCATGTTCGCCCTGGAGCTGGCCATGGCCGGGCGCAGTTTCTGGGCGCATTACGATGCCGGGCGCGATCATGCCCAGCGCCGCGCGTTCAACCTGGCGTCGGACCTCAACGACGCCTTGCGCAGTGGCCAGATCTACCTGATGTTCCAGCCACGCTTCGCCCTGCCCGACGGAGCCCAGGTCAGTGCCGAAGCCTTGTTGCGCTGGGAACATCCGTGGCTGGGGCCGATCTCGCCCGCCGAGTTCATTCCGGTGATGGAGCGCAACGGCCTGATTCATCAGGTGACCCGCTGGGTCATCGATACGGTGTTGAGCAAGTTGCGCACCTGGGGCCTGCCCGAGAGCTGCAAGCTGTCGATCAATCTGTCGCCCAAGGATTTCGAGGACCAGGATATCGCCGAGCTGATCCGCCGCGCCTGTGAGCTGCATGGCATTGACCCACGGCGGCTCGAAGTGGAGATCACCGAGGGCGAGTGGCTGCGTTCCAACCCGAATGTCCTGGCGCAATTGACGCGCATTCGCGACCTGGGCATGGACGTGGCCATCGATGATTTCGGCACTGGCTACAGCAACTTCGCCTACCTGCACCAGATCCCGGCCAACGTGGTGAAACTCGACAAGTCGATGATCACCGACCTTGAGCGCAACACCCAGCACCAGAAGATCACCCGCTCGATCATCAGCCTGGCCCGTGAGCTGGGTTATCGCACCGTGGCCGAGGGCATCGAGAGTTTCAAATGCCTGCAGATGCTCTACACGTTCGGTTGCGATGAAGCCCAGGGTTATTTCCTCGCCAGGCCGATGCTGCAGGAGCGCTTCCTGGCCTGGAGCGGGGCGAATCGGTTCCCGTTGCAGCTTTGTGTCTAGGGCAGGCCTGCCGCTCGCCGGCGAGGCTGTGCCTTAGCGGGCCTGGCCGAGGGTCTTGGCCATGGCTTCGCCCGCCAGGGCATGGACTTTGCGGGTCGGGTGCCATTCATCCCAATAGAAATATTCGTCTGGATGGGCGCACGCTGGCTTCACCTCGGGATAGGTCGGCTGGCACGGTCGGTCGAGCTGGGCCAGGCCATGCTCGGCAGGCCGGCGGCGCAGCTGATCGCTGAAGGCGATATGGTCGAAGTAGGTGATTTGTACATTGAGCTTTTTGCTCTCGGCCACCAGCAGCGACGGCAGTTGCCGTTCAAGTATCCGTTGATAGCGCAGCGCCTGTTCGCTCTGCCCGCTGGCCACCACCGCCGGGGCATGGCGCAGGTCGGTGCTGCCGACCACCAGGAAATGCCTGGCGCCGGCCTTGGCCAGGCGACTGACGGCATTCTGGATATGGGCGCTGCTGCTGGCGGCCAGTTGGTCGATCGGTTCCTTGTGGCCGAAGTCGGCATGCTCGAAAAAGTCGTTGGCGCTGATGAAGATGAAGTACAGCGCGCCAGGGTCGGCCTGGCCTTTGGCGTTGGCCAGGTAGTCGTCGATCTGCCCGCTCACTCCTGTGTCGCGGTACGCGGTCATCCAGGCGTAGTAATTGTTCTGCCCGCTTTTCGCGCCGCCAACGGCGTGATCGGTGAGGGGCAACCGCAGGCTTTTGGCAAGCACTTCCACGGCGGTCGGGCCGTTGCTCCAGCGGCCTTGCCAATACAGCTCGCCGGGCAGTTGCTGGGCGTCCTTGAACTGGTGGGCGAGCATGTCCCGGGTCAAGCGGTCGCTGGCGCCGTTATCGGAATAGCTGTCGCCGAAGGCGTAGAGACGATCGAACGAAGGGCCGGCCAGGCAGTTGCCGGCGGCCAACGAAAGTGCGAGCAAGGGAGCGAGCAGGATCTGGCGCATGGGCGGTCTCTACGGTGAAAGTCGAGGGCTCATCGTAGAAGTTTCGAGTGTTGCCGATGCGCCGGATGCGACCTGGGCTTAGCCGTACTCGTCCGCGCGTGCCTGTGAGCGACCTGTACGACTAAATTCCACCCGGCCGGTCCAGCGTTGAGCGGCCACCAACAACCTTATTGGCCGCTCACGTTCTTCGGTCAGGGCGGCGTGTTCAGTCTTGCTGCAATACCTTCAGTGCAGCCGAAGCGAGAAAACCCGAGCGGCTCTTGGCTTCCGGGTGATGCAGCACGTATTCGTCGATGCGGTTCAGCAAGTAGCCGGGCAGGGTGATGTTGAGCTTCTGCGCCTTGCCCAGGTACTTGGTGACATCGATGTCGATCAGCGCCCAGGTGCAGCCTGCGTACCGGGGGTTGGCCGCGTGCAGGGTGACCTTGTTGGCGTGCGGGATGGGGGCACCGTCTTCAGCGAGAATCTCGAAGTGCCCTTCGATGGCTTCGCGGGCCATGGCCATGGCGTCGTCGAGGTCGTCGCCGGCCGAGAAACAGCCAGGAATATCGGGGACTTCCACCCCCCAGGCGTGTTCGTCATCGCCCATTGAAATTGCAATCGGGTAAAGCATGTGCGGAACCTCCAGGGCGCGGTGAATCGCCTTCACATGAGCAGCGCCTGTTTCAGAATACTGATGGCGGTTTTTCTCAGCAGGTCCTTTTTGGGATGGGGAACGGTCACCAGCCCCGGTTTATGGGGATGCTTGAAATGGTGGTGACTGCCCCTGACCCTGACCAGATACCAACCGTCTGCGACGATTTGGCCGATCAAATACCGACTGTCCACATCACCTCCTTGTGATGTTTGGTGGTTACTATACCTACCAAAAAAATGTGTTCAATACCTGGCCCGCCCGACGGTCGTTGGCAGGGGGAACTCCGCAGGCTGAAGTGTAGAAAGAGCGAGTTTGGAACGCGGCGGATAAGAGCGCTGGCTGTGTTGCAGGATCCTTCTCGAACCGCGATATCTGCCGAAGTACTGGCCAAGCTGATTTCGTTGAGGGTCGACAGGAATACAGATGAGCGGGCCTGGTCAGCATCTTTGAAGATGAGCGAACCCGGTCGAGGCGCTGGAGGACAGCACGGGGCTATTCGGGGCTATTGCCATTTCCGTGCTCGTTCATCGTGGCCGCAGGTTGATAAAGCGCCCATAAAAAAACCGGTCAATCGAGGACCGGTTTTTTTGTTTCTGCATCCCTCGTCGGCAGGGCCTGACGCTGGACTCGAATGAAGTGGAGCGGGTGAAGGGAATCGAACCCTCGTTATCAGCTTGGGAAGCTGGAGTAATGCCATTATACGACACCCGCTCGGAGCGGCTGACTTTGTACCAGAAGTGCGCGCGGATTTGAAGTTTTTCTTTGCCGGATCTGTGTTTGCGAAGCGGCGGGAGATGCACGCAGGCACGCTTCTACGCCGTCATCGCGGCGACGGGGCGAAGACCGGCTTGCGGTCTATCGCGGGCAAGCTCGCTTCTGGGGCAGGGGACGAGTTGCTCGCGATGACGCCACTTCAGATAGCCAGGGCATGGTGGTCCTGCAGGTAGTGATAGCGCGGACGACTGGTGTGCTGGGTCGGTTTGAGGAACCCCATCAGCGCGTTACGGCTGTCCCGGCAGGCGGCCTTGTGTTCCATGTCGAGGAAGTGCCCGGCGGCCTGGATGGTGCTGAACGTCGAGTGCCGGACATGGTTGCCGAACAGCCGGGCGTCATTGGCGGCGGTGTATTCGTCCCATTCACCGTTCATGAACAGCATCGGTACCTCGATGTTCTTCGCCGCTTTCAGGTAGCACTGGCGGTCGCTGTTGAGGATATGGCTGATGTGGAAATGCATCTGCCCGTATTCATGCTCGGCCAGGGTGCTGACATGGCGATAGTTGAAACGCTTGAACAGTGACGGCAGGTGCTTGCCGATGGTCTCGTTGACCAGGTGCCCGACACGGCCGCCGTCCCGGCTGCCGAGGTAATCGACACCGCGTTCGAGGTAGTCGCGCATCGGCTCGTTGATCACCGGCGAGAACGAGCTGATCACCGCCTTTTCAATGCGCCGCGGGCGTTGTGCCAGGGCGAGCAGCGTCGGCGCGCCACCCCAGGAAAACGACATCACGTGCTCGGCGGCGAAGTGGTCGATCAGCTCCAGCAGGATCAGCCCCTCGACTTCCTTGGTGAGCATTTTCTCGTGTTTGTTGTGGGCTTTCGAACGACCGGCGTAGGGCTGGTCGTAGAGCACTACATTGAATTGCGGATACAGGTTCTTCACGGTCTGCGCAAAAGACGCAGTGGTGGCCATTGAGCCGTTGACCAGAATGATGGTCTTTTCTGCGGCATCTGCGCGATAGAACTCCGTGTAAACCCGATACTGACCTTGTATATCCAGCACAGCGATTTCTGGCCTCATGTCATAAGACTCCTGGCAAGCGGGTATGCGCGCAACCGAGGGTGCACGAGATTTGTGACAGGTAGGCATACGCCTGGAATTTTTTAGCCCATGTCGATCCGTAACAGATGGTCGACGGGTGTTGTTATAAGCGGGCAATTTGCCGTAATGCGGGGTGAGCACAGGCGGCTCGGACGGCAAAGGATTTCTTAGAAGTATGTTCGTGACTCATCGGTCACATTTCGGCCGACGGACTGATTCAAGCAGGGAGAACGCCGTCTCGCAAGTGCCGTTGGTAAATTGTTCGACAACTTCGGCTGAATGGTCATCGCATCGTCGATGGCTTACAGCGGCTACGGAAATTGTAGACGCTCAGACCAGGCGGATTTCTTCATCGGTCAGCGGCCGGTACCCTCCGGGCACCAGTTTTTCGTCGAGGGCCAGCGGTCCCATGCGTTCGCGGTGCAGGCGCAAGACCTTGTTGTCGAAATGGCCGAACATGCGTTTGACCTGGTGGTAGCGGCCTTCGACGATGCTCAGCCGCGCGCACCGGGGGCCGAGGATCTGCAGCTCGGCGGGCAGGGTGGTGAGGTCCTCGAAAGCGAAGTACAGGCCCCGGGCGAAGGTCTCGGCGTACTCCGGGCCTATGTCCTGTTCGGTCTCGACGTAGTAGCGCTTCGGCAGTTTGGTCTGCGGCTGGGTCAGGCGCCGCGACCAGCTGCCGTCGTTGGTGAGGATCAGCAAACCGGTGGTGTTGTAGTCCAGGCGCCCGGCGATGTGCAGCTCGTGCTTGTCCGGTTCGTCCAGCAGGTCGAGCACGGTGCGGTGTTCGGGATCGCGGGTGGCGCTGACGCAGCCCATGGGTTTGTGCAGCATGAAATAACGCGGCGGCTTGCCGGCCTGCAGCACTTCGTCGTCGAGCTCGACCCGGCTGAACTCGCGCACCTCGGCATGGGGATCTCTGACCACCTGGCCGTCGATACGGATGCGCTTTGCCACCAGCAGCAGGCGCACCTGCTGGCGGTTGAAGCGGGGCAGGTTGCTGAGGAAGCGATCAACGCGCATGGCTATCGGCAGGCTGGCAAAAGGCTGCGCATCTTACGGGATCGGCCGGGCGGCCGCTTGCAGTTGCGCGTCGACCCGGGCACAGCGCGGGCACAGGCAGGCGCGATCGCGCAGCTCCGGCGGCAGGGCTTCGAGCACCGCCGGGTCGATGCTCACGCTGTAGCACCAGCAGGCCTGGTCGGCGGTACGCGGGTCGGCCAGGCTGCAGTCGTTGCGGGCGCCGCAGGCTGGGCAGAGGCTGGGGCTGTTCAGGGTCGGTTCATTCATAACGGGAGTGAGGCATTTCCACGCAGGTTCGGTTTCGGCCAGTCTGCTTGGCACGGTACATCGCGTGGTCGGCGCGTGACAGCAGGCTGTGCAGGGTATCGTCCGCCTGGAGTGTGGTCACGCCGATGCTGACGGTCAGCCGCATATTCTTGCCCTCGTAGGTATAGCGCTGTTGCTCGATCAGCAGGCGGATCTTCTCGGCGATCTTCAGCGCCGTGGCGCTGTCGGTGTCCTTGAGCAGCACGATGAACTCTTCGCCGCCCCAACGGCAAACGATATCGGACTGGCGCAGACAGCTTGCCAGGTGCCGGGCGAAGCCGCTCAACACCTGGTCGCCGGCAAGGTGGCCGTAGGTGTCGTTGAGGCGTTTGAAGTGGTCCAGGTCGAGCAGCAGGGCGGTCAGCGGCTTGGGCTCGCGCTGGGCTTCGAGCATGGCCTGGGCAGCCAGCAGGTCGAAGCCGCGGCGGTTGGGCAGGCCGGTGAGGCTGTCGAGGGTGGCCTGGGCTTCGATCTTGCGCTGGAAACGTCTGACCACGCCGTTGAGCAGGGTCAGCACGATCAGGGTGATCGCCAGGCAGATCAGCAGGTTGAGGTACAGCGAGCGGCGGATATCGCCCAGGGCGCTGTCCTCGCGCTTGTCGACGAACAGGTACCAGTTCAGCTCGGGAATGAAACGCACATTGAGGAAGTGCCGCTGGTCTGGGGCGCTGTATTCGTAGTTGCCGCTGTGGGGCTTGGGCAGCCTGGCCTGCAGGTCGTGCAGGTTTTCCAGTTCGAACAGCGACTGGCCGGCCCGAGCGCCCTGCGGGCCGCCTTCGGCCCCGGTGAGGACGATCCGGCCCTGGGTATCGACGAAATACACGCTGCGCTGATAACGCTGCTGGTAGCGGTCGATCAGCTTGATCACCGCATCGACCTTCAGGCCGACACCCGCGGCGCCGATGAAATTGTCCTGGTAGTCGTAGACCTTGTAGTTGATGAAAAACGTCAGGTTGTTCTGGTTGGCCTGGTCCGGATCGACGTTGATTTCATACGGGGTGGCCATGTCGCGGACCCGGAAATACCAGGCGTCGCGGGGGGTATCAGGAGCGATTTTCTTCAGCACGCCCTTGGCGTGGTAGTAGGTCAGGCTGCTGTTGGAGACGAAGAACGCGGTGTAGGCGCCGTAGTGGGTCATCACCTCGTTGAGATAGCGGGTCATCTGCTCGGGATCGCGTTCGCCACCCATCACCCAGTCGCGCATGAAGGTATCGCGGGACATCATCGAAGAGATCAGGATCGGTCGTACCAGGTCTTTCTGGATCTCCGAATACACGGTGTCGGAGGTCAGCGGCAGCTCGGTGTTGACGATGTTGTCGCGGATCGAGGTTCGCAAGGCGTAATAGCTGAGTAAGGAGGTGACCATAAAACCGCCGCCCAGCAGCGCGATGAGCGTGATGATCAACCAGCGTTGCGAATACAGCGGGGAGCTAAGCGGCATGGACGACTCCGTGGCCGTGACCCGATGCAAGCATTCTAGTGGCCGCGCCGACGGGTAGCTGCGCCATTTGATCGCTCGCCAGCAATGGCATACAGCCCGCGAAAACCGGCCGTTTTCGGATCCAAAATCCTTGCCTGGCGACTTGTATCAAGGTGTAACCAAAATCGCACCAGACCCGGTTTTCGCGGTCAGATATTTCGTCAGCCAGAACATCCTTGGCTGCCGCCGGCCAGCGTCGCTGGCATGGCCCATCAGCGGTCCAGGAGGCCGCCATGTATCGTCGAATTCTTCTCACTGCGTTCCTGGGTTTGGCTCTTTCTGCCTGCGTTCCCTATTACGACTACGACGGAGGTTCCACTTACTACCGCTCTGAGGTCTATACGACGCCGGCGCCGGTCTACTACGGCGGTTCCTATTATTCTTCCGGCCGCGGCTATTACGCGCCGCGTTATTACCAACCAGCGCCGCGGTACTACCAGCCCCGGTATTACCAGCCGGCACCGCGTTACTACCAGTCGGCGCCGCGGGCTGTTTATCGCGCCTACCCGAACCGTGGCTGGGATGGCCACCGCCAGGGCTGGAACAACGACTATCGGCATGACGGCCGCCGCGACCATGACGGCCGGCGGGGCGGTCGAGACTGGAGCGATCGTGGTCGCGACGATCACCGCCGTGATCGCCATCACAACCGTTGATCTGCCCACAACCAACAAGCGGCGCCTGGAGCGCCGCTTTTTTCATGGCCGGCTTTTTTAGAAGTCCGACAGATCCGCCAAGGGGTGACGGCCTTCCCAGGCCTTGTGGAAATGCGCCTCGACCACGGCGTCGGGGATGCTGTTGATGTCCGGCCAGTGCCAGCGGGGTTTGTGATCCTTGTCGATCAGGCGCGCCCGCACCCCTTCGCTGAATTCGGGATGCCGGCAGCAGTTCAGGCTCAGGGTGTATTCCATCTGGAACACCTGGGCCAGGGACAGGTGCCGGGCCTGCTGGATCTGCTCCCAGACCAGGCAGGCGGTCAACGGGCAGCCTTCGCTGAGGGTTTTCGCCGCCCGCGCCAGCAGGGCATCGGAGTGATTGTGCAACTGGCTGATGGCTCGCCAGGCACAGCGTACATCGCTGACGTCCAGCCACTCGTCGATCTGCTGGCGCCGTGGTAGCCACTGGGCTGCGGGCATTTGTTCGACGGCCTCCTGTTGCAGGGCCTTGAGCAGACTGTTGAGCTGCATCGGCGTCTGTTCCTGCCAGTTGAGCTGTAGCAGCCCGTTGATCAGCGCTTCTTGCTGGTCGTCCCGCAGGAAGCGGTCGGCCAGGTCCAGGTCGATGGCGTCGCGGCCGTTCATATGCGCGCCGGTCAGGCCGAGGAACAGCCCGAGCTTGCCCGGCAGGCGCGAGAGAAACCAACTGGCGCCGACATCCGGGTACAGGCCGATGCTGATTTCCGGCATCGCCAGGCGGCTGCTTGGCGTGACGATGCGGATGCTGGCGCCCTGCAGCAAGCCCATGCCGCCACCGAGCACATAGCCGTGGCCCCAGCAGATCAGCGGTTTCGGGTAGGTATGCAGGCGGTAGTCGAGACGGTATTCCGCGGCGAAGAACTGCGCGGCCAGCGGCGGTACTTCGCCGGGGTGGGCCAGGCAGGCCTGGACCAGGCTGCGTACTTCGCCGCCGGCGCAGAAGGCCTTGGCGCCGTTGCCGCGCAACAGCACACAGACCACTTGCGGGTCCTTGGCCCAGGATTCCAGGCGGTCGCTCAACAGATGGATCATGGGCAGGGACAAGGCGTTGAGGGAGTGTTCGGCATCCAGGCTGGCAATTGCGATGCGCGCGCCGTCGGTGCCGGTGAGTTCTTCGAAGTGCAGATTCATCGTGACCTCGATCGGGAATTTGAGCGTTCAGTATGATCGCTATAGGCGAAAGTGGCGGTTCTGCGTCAGATCAATTGACAAGCGTGGTGGGCTTTCCTAGGGTGCGCCCATTGATTTTTCCGGGTGCAACCATGACCGATGACGACCGTATCAAACTCGAACCCAGCTGGAAGCAGGCGCTGCGTGCCGAATTCGACCAGCCTTACATGGCGGAGTTGCGCGAGTTCCTGCGTCAGGAACATGCCGCTGGCAAGGAGATCTACCCGCCGGGCCCGCTGATCTTCAATGCGCTGAATTCCACGCCACTGGACAAGGTCAAGGTGGTGATCCTCGGCCAGGATCCTTACCACGGCCCCGGCCAGGCCCACGGCCTATGCTTCTCGGTGCAGCCGGGCGTGCCGGCGCCGCCGTCCCTGGTGAATATCTATAAAGAGCTCAAGCGCGACCTGAACATCGACATGCCCAACCACGGCTACCTGCAGAGCTGGGCCGACCAGGGTGTGTTGATGCTCAACACCACCATGACCGTGCAACGGGCCAACGCCGCTTCCCACGCGGGCAGGGGTTGGCAGCATTTCACCGACCGGATCATCGAAGTGGTGAGCGAGCACCAGCCGCACCTGGTGTTCCTGCTGTGGGGTTCCCACGCCCAGGGCAAGCAGAAGCTGATCGATGCCACCAAGCACCTGGTGCTGACTTCGGTGCATCCGTCGCCCCTGTCGGCGTACCGTGGCTTTATCGGTTGCGGGCATTTCAGCCGGACCAACAAGTACCTCGAGCAGAATGGCGAGACGCCGATCGAGTGGCGGTTGCCTCCGGTTTGATGGTGGGGAAGGCAGCCATCGCGGGCAAGCCTCGCTACAGAGCTCAACGCAAAACCCTGTAGCCGCTGCCGCAGGCTGCGATAGGTCCGAAGGACCTCGGCGACGCTGAACATCGCGCCCCCTTCGGGGTCGATCACAGCCTGCGGCAGCGGCTACAGGGGACCGGCTTCAGTCCGGTTTCTTGTCCCAATGCCGGAACAGCGGCTCGGCCAGAAACAGCACGAACAGCAAGCGCATCACCTGCATCGCCGTCACCAGCGGCACCGACAGTTGCAGGGTCTCGGCCGTCAGGCTCATTTCCGCGATGCCGCCGGGCATCATGCCCAACGTCAGCGAACGCAAATCCAGATGAGTCAAGGCGCTCAGGGCCACGGCCGCGAGGCTGGCAATCAGCATGGTCAGCGCCGTGCCGACCAGGGTGCGGCCCATGAACGAGGGCGCGCGGCGGAAGAACTGGCGATTGAAGTGACAGCCCAGGCCGCTGCCGATCAGCCATTGGCCGATCTGGCTGCCGCCGTCCGGCAGGCCGATATGCAGGTCCCAGCCGATACTGACCGCGGCGCTGACCAGCAGCGGCCCGAACAACCAGGGGTTGGGCTGGCGCAGGCGTTGCCAGAGCCAGGCGAGCAGGGCGCCCGCCGGAAACAATACGGCCAGCCAGCGCCAATCGACGCTGGCCGGATGCAGTTGGGGCACGCCTTCACCGAGCAGGTACTTGAAGGCCGCCGGTACACACAAGACCACCACCAGCACCCGCAGGCTCTGCCCGGCCGCCACGCGGCTGAGCACCGCGCCGTTGCGCGCGCCGAGGTTGACCATCTCGCCGGAGCCGCCCGGCATGCTGGAGAAGAAGGCGGTGGCCCGGTCCTCACCGGTGCGCCGCAGCAGCCAGACCCCGACCACGCTGGACAGGCTGGTGACCAGGGCACCGAAGAAGATCAGGCCGAAATGGCTCATGACCTGCTCCATCACCACCGGGGTGAAGTGCAGGCCGATGCCGATGCCCACTACCCATTGCCCGCATTTGCGGCCGCCGGGAATTTCCCCCAGTTGCCAGGGCGTCAGGCAGCGCACCAGGATGATCGCCAGCAGCGAGCCGACCATCCACGGCAGCGGCCAGCCGATCTGGCTGGCGAGGTAACCGCCGGCCAGACCGACCAGGGGCGTACCCCACCACTGTTTGAAGCTGGCCTCAGACATCGGCCACGGCGCGTTGCAGGGCCGAACGCTTGCGCCAGATGCGGATCATCGGCATCAGCAGCATGATCACAGTCAGCACCCAGACGCCGACGGTGATCGGGCTGGACCAGAGGATTTCCATCGCGCCGTTGGAGATCGACAGCGCGCGACGCAGGTTCTGCTCCATCAGCCCGCCGAGGATAAAGCCCAGCAGCACCGGTGACAGCGGGAAGTCCAGCTTGCGCAGGATGTAGCCGAAGATGCCGATGCCGACCATCAGGAACAGGTCGAAGGTGGTGGCGTGCACCGCGTAGACGCCGATCCCGGTGATGATTGCGATCACCGGCACCAGGGCCCAGTTCGGCACGGCGAGGATGCGGGTAAAGACGCGGATCATCGGGATGTTGAGGACCACCAGCATGATGTTGGCGATGAACAACGAGGCGATCAGGCCCCAGACGATGTCCGGTTGCTGCTGGAACAGCAGCGGGCCCGGGGTGATGTTGTACAGCGACAGGGCGCCGATCATCACCGCGGTGGTGCCCGAGCCCGGGACGCCGAGGGTCAGCATCGGTACCAGGGCGCCGCAGGCCGAGGCGCCGATCGCGGTTTCCGGTGCCGCCAGGCCGCGCTTGTCGCCCTGGCCGAACTTGCCGCTGGCGCCGGCGATGCGTTTTTCGGTCATGTAGGCCACGGCGCTGGCCAGGGTCGCGCCGGCACCCGGCAAGACGCCCATGATGAAGCCCAGCAGGCCGCAACGGATGTTCACCACGAACACCGACGCCGCTTCCTTGAAGTTGAACATCATGCGTCCGGTGGCTTTCACCGCTTCCTGGCCGCGATGGGTTTTTTCCAGCAGCAACAGGATCTCGCTGATGGAGAACAGGCCCAGTACCAGCACCACGAACTGGATGCCGTCGGTGAGGTGGATGTTATCGCCGGTGAAACGGTACACGCCGCTGTTGGCGTCGATGCCGACCGACGACAGGAACAGCCCGATCAGCGCGGCGATAAAGGTCTTGATCGGACGATCGCCGGCCATGCCGCCGAGGCAGACAATGGCGAACACCATCAGCACGAAATACTCCGCCGGGCCGAAGGCGATCGCCCATTTCGCCAGCAGCGGGGCGAACATCACCATGCCGCAGGTGGCGATGAAGGCGCCGATGAACGAGCTCCAGGCCGACAGCGACAGAGCCACGCCGGCCAGGCCCTGGCGTGCCATCGGGTAGCCGTCGAGGGTGGTCATCACGGTGGAGGCTTCGCCCGGGATGTTCAGCAGGATCGAACTGATCCGGCCACCGTATTCGCAACCCAGGTACACCGCCGCCAGCAGGATCAGCGCCGACTCCGGTGGCAGGCCGAGGGCGAAGGCGATCGGGATCAGCAGTGCTACGCCGTTGATCGGACCCAGGCCCGGGAGCAGGCCGACCACGGTGCCGATCAGGGTCCCGGTCAGGGCGGTGACCAGGTTGTAGGGGCTCAGCGCGACGCCGAAACCCTGGCCCAAATAGCCAAGCGTATCCATATCAGTTCTCCAGAACGTCGAGCAGGCCCAGGGGCAGTGGCACGTCCATCACCCGGTCGAAAAGCACATACAGACCGATGGCCATCAGCGTGGTGACCACGGCGCTGGGCACCCAGCGGCCGCCGTACAGGCGCGCCATCGGAATGCCGATCAGGATGCTGCTGAGAATGAAACCCAGGGGTTCGAACAGACCGGCGAAGATCAGCAGCAGGACCACACAGATGCTGATCTTAGTCAGGGTTTCACGGTCCAGTGGCGGCTCGTCTTCGCTGTGCTTGATCGGCGCCGGGCGAAACACCATGTACAGCAGCGCCAGGCCCATCAGGCCGAGCATCAGCAGGGGAAAGGCGCGCGGGCCGACCGGTTCGTAGGAAAAAGCGGCCTGGTAGGGCCAGGCCATCAGTGCCAGGCCCAGGCAGACCAAGAGCAGCAGCGAGGCGAAAAGGCGTTGTAAGAGCATGGGAAACTCCTGGGCCCCGCCCCCGCGAAAGGGGCAGGGCCGCTAGACAGGGGCGATTACTGGATCAGGCCGAACTCTTTGGCCAGGGTCTTGTAGTCGGCCACCTGTTTCTTCACGTAGGCGTCCAGTTCCGGCCCGGTCATGGCGAACGGGAAGAGCTCGCGCTGGTCGCGCAGCTTGGCGAACTCTTCGGAAGCCAGCAGCTTGTCGAAGGCGTCTTTCCACCAGGCGTAGTCTTCGTCGCTGACCTTCGGCCCGAGGTAGAAGCCGCGCACCACTGGCCAGACGATGTCGTAGCCCTGCTCCTTGGCGGTCGGGATGTCTTTCATTTCCGGCTCGTCCAGGCGCTTGTCGGAGAACACCGCGAGCAGGCGCATGTCGCCGCTTTGGATGTGCGGCATGGAGTCGGAAATGTCAGTGCTGCCGACCTGGATGTGCCCGCCCAGCAGCGCGGTGGCGATTTCGCCGCCGCCTTCCAGGGCCACGTAGCGCAGGTCGCGCGGGTTGATCCCGGCGGCCTTGGCGATCAGCGCGGTCTGCATCCAGTCCTGGCTGCCGACGGTGCCGCCGGAGCCGATCACCACCGAGCTCGGGTCTTTCTTCAGCGCCTTGACCAGGTCGTCGAGGGTCTTGTACGGCGAGTCGCTCTTCACCGCGATGGCGCCATAGCTGGTGCCGACCGCGGCCAGCCAGCGCACCGCGCTTTCATCGAAACGGCCGAACTTGCCCTGGGCCAGGTTCAGTAGCGAACCGCTGGACCAGGCCACCAGCGTGCCGGCGTCGGCGGGACGCTGGGCCACCACCGCGTTGTAGGCCACCGCGCCGACACCGCCGGGCATGTAGGTCACGCGCATCGGCTTGGTCAGCAGCTTTTCGTTGACCAGCGCGCTCTGCGCCAGTTTGCAGGTCAGGTCGAAACCGCCGCCGGGGGAGGCCGGGGCGATGCATTCCGGGCGTTTGGGTTCGGCGCTGGCGGCGAGCAGTTGACCGGCGAACAGTATACAGCCGGCGGCGAGGGCCAATTTACGCAGTGATGGGTTCATGCTTGTCTCCACAGGAGTTGTTGTTGTGTGTTGCATGCCAGGGGCCTTGGCAGGCGTGGCGCCTGCCCAAGGTCGGTCGATTACCAGAGCGCCAGGCTGTAGCTCACCAGCAGGCGCACTTCATCCGCATCGCGGGCCGAATAGTTGGAGCGGTAGGTGGCGTTGCGCAGGCGCACCGCGACGTCCTTGAAGGTGCCGCTTTGCACCACGTACTTGATCTCGGTGTTGCGTTCCCATTCCTTGCCGGTATCGCCGTTTTTCAGGGCGATGTTGTCGCCGCTCAGGTAGCGGGTCATGAAGGTCAGGCCAGGGATGCCGAGCTTGCCGAAGTCGTAATCGTAGCGGGCTTGCCAGGAGCGCTCTTCGGCGCCGGCGAAGTCGTTGATCTGCACGAAGTTGACCAGGTACGGGTCGGCCCCGTCGAGGTAGGGGAAGGCGCTGTCGCCGGACATGTGCTGGTAGCCGGCGCTGAGTTTATGCCCGTTCAGGGCATAGCTCACCAGGCCGTTGAGGGATTTGTTGTCGATCTTGCCGCCGCGGGCCTGGCCCTGGTCGTCACTGACGGCGAAGCGCAGGTCCGTGGCGAAGGTGCCCGGGCCCATCGGCTGCGAGGCAAGGAGGCCGAAGAAGTGCTGGTTGTAGACCTCGGCGAGCTGGGCGAAATGGTAGCTGCCGGTGATCTTGTCGGTGAACTTGTAGTCCAGGCCGCCGAAGTCGAAGTGCTTGCCGGCGACGGTGCCGACGAAGCGGCTGTTCTTGTTGTTGAGGGCGATGTCCTCGAAATCGGTGCTGTCGCGATCCTTGGCTTTCTCCAGGCGGCCGCCGGTGAAGGTCAGGTTCTTGATTTCCCTGGAGGTCAGCAGGCCGCCCTCGAAGGTCTGCGGCAGGATGCGCCCGTCGTTGGGCTTGATGGTCGGCAGTTCCGGGATCAGGCTGCCGATCTTCAATTCGGTGGCGGAGATTTTCACTTTGCCGGTCAGGCCGACCTTGGAGTACTCGTCGGCGGCGCGCCCGTCGTCGTGGGTCGGCAGCAGGCCGGTGCCGGTGCGGTCGGGGCTGGAGTCGAGCTTGATGCCGAGCATGCCCAGCGCGTCGACGCCGAAGCCTACGGTGCCGTCGGTGTAGCCCGATTGCAGATTGAGCATGAAGCCCTGGGCCCATTCGTCGCGCTTGGATTGCTGGGCACTGGTGCCGCTGCGGAAATCGCGATTGAAGTACATGTTGCGGGTTTCGAGGGTGGCGCTGCTGTCTTCGAAGAAGGCGGCCTGGCTGATCGGTGAGAAACCGGCAAGGGCGGCGGCGCTGGCGAGGGCGGTGTGGCTGAGATGGGAAAAACGAACAGGCTGGCAGGCCTGAGGCTGCATGGACAGCATCGTGTTGTACTCCGTTATTGTTCTTATTGGCGAAAACGCTTCGAGGCGTTTTTCGGGAGGCCACCGGGGGTAGCCACGGAAGTCGAAACAATCCGTGACAGGACTCTAAAGGGCCAACCTTTCGCTAACCTTTCAGCAGACTTTCACGGTTTTCGGGCTTCACAGCAGCGGTCTCGGCTGTAAACTCCGCGGCAATAAAAAGTGCCGTCGATCCCCTGAACGAGGTAGGAAATCCATGCGCGTGCTTCTCGTCGAAGACCACCTGCAGCTGGCTGAAAGTGTCGCCCAGGCGCTCAAGAGCACGGGTTTGACCGTGGATGTGCTGCACGACGGAGTCGCCGCGGACCTGGCCCTGGGCAGCGAGGATTACGCCATGGCGATCCTCGATGTGGGCCTGCCGCGTCTGGATGGTTTCGAAGTGCTGGCGCGCCTGCGTGCCCGGGGCAAGAACCTGCCGGTGCTGATGCTGACCGCGCGCAGCGATGTCAAGGACCGGGTCCACGGCCTCAACCTGGGGGCGGACGACTACCTGGCCAAGCCCTTCGAACTGACCGAGCTGGAAGCACGGGTCAAGGCCCTACTGCGGCGCAGCGTGCTCGGCGGTGAGCGGGTGCAGCGCTGCGGGGTGCTGGCCTACGACCTCGATACCCGGCGCTTTACCCTGGGTGAAGAACTGCTGACGTTGACCTCTCGTGAGCAGGCGGTGCTCGAGGCGCTGATCGCCCGGCCGGGGCGGGTCATGAGCAAGGAGCAATTGGCTTCCCAGGTGTTCGGCCTGGATGAAGAGGCCAGCCCGGATGCCATCGAAATCTATGTCCATCGCTTGCGCAAGAAACTCGACGGCCAGCCGGTGGCCATCGTCACCTTCCGCGGGCTTGGCTACCTGTTGGAAAGCCGCGATGCATAGGCCCAGCAGCCTGCGCTGGCGCCTGCTGTGGAACCTGGCGCTGCTGCTGGTGGTGCTGATGCTGGCCAGCGGCCTGAGTGCCTACTGGAACGGCCGCGAGGCGGCGGATACGGCTTACGATCGGACTTTGCTGGCCTCGGCCCGGACCATCGCCGCTGGCCTGTCCCAGCGTGACGGTGGCCTGAGCGCCAATGTGCCCTATGTCGCCCTCGATACCTTCGCCTATGACAGTGCCGGGCGGATCTATTACCAGGTCAACGATATCCATCAGAAGCTGATTTCCGGTTATGAAAACCTGCCCGGTCCGCCGCCGGGCACGCCGCGCACCGACGATTATCCGGCGCTGGCGCGGTTCTACGATGCCACTTACCAAGGGCAGAACGTTCGGGTGGTAAGCCTGCTCAAGGCGGTCAGCGAGCCGAACATGAACGGCATGGCGGAGATTCGCGTGGCGGAGACCGACGAGGCGCGGGTCCGCATGGCGCGCAGCCTGATGGCCGATACCCTGTTGCGCCTGGGCATGCTGGCCATGGGGGCCTTGCTGCTGGTGTGGTTCGCGGTCAGCGCCGCGTTGCGCCCGCTGGAGCGTCTGCGCAGCGCGGTGGAGGAGCGCCAGCCCGACGACTTGCGGCCCTTGCCGCTGGTCGAGGTGCAACGCGAGTTGTGGCCACTGGTGCGGGCGCTCAATCACTTCACCGAGCGACTGCGTGGCCAGTTCGAGCGTCAGGCGCAGTTCATCGCCGACGCCGCCCATGAATTGCGCACCCCCCTGGCGGCGCTCAAGGCGCGCCTGGAGCTGGGGCTGCGGGCCTCGGAGCCCGAGACCTGGCGCAATACCCTGGAAAGCGCCGCGCAGGGCACCGATCGCCTGACCCATCTGGCCAATCAACTGTTGTCCCTGGCGCGGATCGAAAACGGCGCCCGGGCGATTGCCGAGGGCGGCGCGCAATTGCTCGATCTCAGCCAGTTGGCCCGCGAGTTGGGCATGGCCATGGCGCCCTTGGCCCACGCCCGGGGTGTCGCCCTGGCCCTGGAAGCCGATGAGCCGGTGTGGCTGCGCGGCGAGCCGACCCTCTTGAACGAACTGCTGAGCAACCTGGTGGACAATGCTCTGGCCCACACCAGGCCGGGCGGAAACGTGATCCTGCGGGTCAGTGCGCCGGCGGTGCTGGAGGTGGAGGACGACGGCCCGGGGATTCCCCTGGAAGACCGCGACCGGGTGTTCGAACGCTTCTACCGGCGCAACCCCCATGTCGCCGGTTCCGGCCTGGGCCTGGCGATCGTCGGCGAAATCTGTCGTGCCCATCTGGCGCAGATCAGCCTGCACGATGGCGCGCAGGCGGGGCTGAAGGTGCGGGTGAGTTTTAACGCGGGCTAGAGGCTGTGGTACAGGTTCAGTAGAGCCTTGATTCAATAGAACATTGACCGCGACTCGGCCAGATCGCTGCACATCACTTTGTTCTCGGGGTCGATCCCGAGCTTTTTGAAGGCTGGCACGCTGAGGATATCGATCTTCGCCAGTGGGTGGTCGGTGTCCTTGTGGCAATACAGGCTGGCGACCTGCACCAGGTCGACGTAGTCCAGGCGCGCGGACTGGCGCTGGAAGTCCAGGTACTGCCCCGGCAACTTGGCCAGCTGTTCCGGAAACTCCCAGACCTGCAGCAGCTTGTCGCCCAGCAACGGATGGATGTGCTCGATCACGTGGTTGAGGCTGACCGGGTCGGACAGCAGCTCATAGTGATCTTCCGCATAGGTCAGGATCGGCAGCACGCCGATCTGGTGCACCAGCCCGCCGAGGGCGGCCTGGTCGGGTTTCAACTGGGTATGGCTGCGGCACAGGGCATAACTGACGCCGGCCACCTCCAGGCTTTTGCGCCAGACGTCGTGCATCTTTTGCGCGATCACCTCCGAGCGGGCATGGAAAATCTGTTCCATGACCAGGCCGATGGCCAGGTTGCTGCTGTAGTTGACGCCCAGCCGGGTAATCGCGGTGTGCAGGTCGGTGACTTCCTGGGTGGCGCGCAGCAGGGGGCTGTTGACCACTTTGATCAGGCGCGCCGACAGCGCCGTATCACGGCCAATCACTTTGCTCAGGGTACTGACGCTGATTTCCGGATCTTCAGCGGCCCGGCGAATTTGCAGGGCCACTTCCGGTAGCGTTGGCAGAACCAGGTCATCGTTGTCGATGGCCTCAACCAAATCCTGTTGGACCTTTTCCGCCAGCTCACTCATTTCTGTTCTCTAGGGGTATTGCAGGAAGTTGCGGCAATCAGCGCTGGATTTCTCGATCGCGATCCAGCTGGTAGGGCAGGTCCAGCAGGTGCAGCCCGGGACCTTCGAGCGCGCCAAGATGGAGATTGCCATCCTCTGCAGCTTCGGCTTGCAGTACGGCCAGGAGTTCAATGTTTTGTTCGGCGCGCGCGGCGATCACCACCTCACCGATGGAGCTGCCGTGGGTCGGGGAGAACAGCGGGGTGCCGGGTTCCGGCAACTCTTCGGCGTTCAAGGCCAGGCGGTAGAGGCGGCGCTTGAGTTTGCCCAGGTACTGCATGCGCGCGACGATTTCCTGGCCGGTATAGCAGCCTTTCTTGAAACTGACGCCGCCGATGGCCTGCAGATTGAGCATCTGCGGGATAAACAGCTCACGAGTGGCCGGCATGACCTGGCCGATGCCGGCACGGATCTGGCCCAGCAACCATTGATTGAGGTCGCCTTCGGGCAGTTGCGCGGCCAGCTTTTCGCGCAAGACCTCAGCTTGATCTGCGGGGGCCCAGAGCTCGGTCCGGTCCGCTGAAACACGAATGGCGATCAGGCCGTCGTTGCGGGCGACCGCGCCGTCTTCCGGCGGCAGTTCCAGCCCGAGACCGGCCAGCAGCGTATCGGCGTTGCCCAGGCCGAAGCGCGCCCACAGGGCACTTTCATCGCTGAGCTTGGCCTTGGAAAACACGGCGTATTTTTTCAGGTCCGCCAGTTGCGGCTCCAGCAACTCGGTGGCCATGGCCAGCAGGCAGCCATCGCCTTCGAGCAGGATGCGAAAGCTCGATTGCATGCGGCCTTTCTGGGTGCAACGGGCGCCCAGGCTGGATTGGCTATCGCTGAGGTAATTGAGATTGCAGGTCAGCTGGCCCTGAAGGAACTTGCTGGCATCAGGGCCGCGGACGGCGAGAACGCCCTCGTGGGACAGGGAGCAGAAAAAAGCGGAATCAGCCATGGGTCATCGCAGGGTAAAAAGTCTGGCGAACATCATAAGGGGGCGCCCTTGAAATGGGTAGTTCACAAAGGATGGGTGGTGACCGACCAAAGCCGACTGTTCTGGTGTCCGTCGGGCTGTATACTTGCGCTCTATTTGAGGAGCGCTCCATGGTCGAAGATGTTGAATTGAACCGCCTCTACTGGCACAGCCGCCGCGGCATGCTGGAACTGGACGTGTTGCTGGTGCCATTCGTGAAAGAAGTCTATCCGCATCTGAACGATGTTGATCGTGCCTGTTACGTCAGGCTGCTCGAATGCGAAGATCAGGACATGTTCGGCTGGTTCATGGAGCGCTCCGAATCCGAAGATCCCGAGCTGCAACGCATGGTCCGCATGATCCTGGATCGTGTCCAACCCAAGTAACGCCTTCGAATGCCGCTGGCAGCCTTCCAGGCAATTGCTGGCGGCCTATCTCCTGGCCCAGCTGTTCGCGCTGGGCGCCTTGCTGATGCTCGATATTCCGCTCTGGGCCCGTCTGCTCGGGGTTCTGCTGTGCCTGGGCCACGGAGTCTGGGCGTTGCCGCGGCGGATTCTGCTGAATCATCCCTCGGCTTTCAGCGGTCTGCGTCGTAATGCCGATGGCTGGCAGTTGTGGTGCGCCGGGCAGGGCTGGCGGCCGGTGCAGCTGCGGCCTGACAGCCTGGCGCTGCCATTGCTGGTGGTGTTGCGTTTTCGCCTGCCGGGCGAGCGCTGGGTGAGGTCGGTCTGTGTGCCGCGGGACGCGCAGGCGGCCGATGTGCATCGGCGCCTGCGCGTGCGGCTCAAGTTCAGTCGCCGTAGGTGGGTGGCACCAGAATAGTGTCCAGTGCCTCGGGCAGCAGGTTCGGGTAGTCGAGGGTGTAATGCAGGCCCCGGCTTTCCTTGCGCTCCATGGCTGAACGAATCATCAGCTCGGCGACCTGGGCCAGGTTGCGCAACTCGATCAGGTCGCGGCTGACCTTGTAGTTGCTGTAGAACTCGTCGATTTCGTCCAGCAGCAGGCGTACCCGGTGCTGAGCCCGTTGCAGGCGCTTGTTAGTGCGTACGATGCCGACATAGTCCCACATGAATCGCCGCAGTTCGTCCCAGTTGTGCGCAATGATCACATCTTCGTCGGAGTCGGTGACCTGGCTGGCGTCCCAGGCGGGCAGGGCGATCGGAATGGCGATCTGCGGCAGTTGCTCGAGAATGTCGGCTGCCGCGGAGCGGGCATAGACGAAGCATTCCAACAGCGAGTTGCTGGCCATGCGGTTGGCGCCGTGCAGGCCGGTAAAGCTGGTTTCGCCAATGGCATACAGGCCCGGAACGTCGGTGCGGCCCTGCTGGTCGACCATCACCCCGCCGCAGGTGTAATGCGCGGCCGGTACCACCGGGATCGGCTGTTTGGTGATGTCGATGGAGAATTCCAGGCAGCGCTCGTACACGGTCGGGAAGTGGCTTTTGATAAAGGCTTCCGGTTTGTGGCTGATGTCCAGGTACACGCAATCGATACCCAGGCGCTTCATTTCATGGTCGATGGCCCGGGCGACGATATCCCGTGGCGCCAGTTCGGCACGCGGGTCGAAACGCGGCATGAAGCGTTCGCCGTTGGGCAGCTTCAGGTGTGCTCCCTCGCCGCGCAGGGCTTCGGTGATCAGGAAACTCTTGGCCTGCGGATGGTAGAGGCAGGTCGGGTGGAACTGGTTGAACTCCAGGTTGGCCACCCGGCAGCCCGAACGCCAGGCCATGGCGATGCCATCGCCACAGGCACCATCGGGGTTGCTGGTATAGAGGTAGACCTTGGCGGCCCCGCCGGAAGCAAGGATGACAAAACGCGCACCGTAGGTGTCGACTTCACCGGTGGCGCGGTTGAGTACATAGGCGCCGAGGCAGCGATCGCCTTCCAGTCCCAGGCGCTTTTCGGTAATCAGATCGACGGCGACCCGCTGCTCCAGCAGCTCGATGTTCGGGCGTTGCCGGGCCTGCTCCAGCAATGTGGTGAAGATGGCCGCGCCGGTGGCGTCGGCGGCATGGATGATGCGGCGATGGCTGTGGCCGCCTTCGCGGGTCAGGTGGAATTCGAAACCGCCGTCTTCATTGCCCGATTGCTCGTCACGGGTGAAGGGCACGCCCTGGTCGATCAGCCACTGAATGGCCTCGCGGCTGTGTTCGACGGTAAACCGCACGGCGTCTTCATGGCACAGGCCGCCACCGGCATTGAGGGTGTCGTCGACGTGGGATTCGACGGTATCGGTGTCGTCCAGCACTGCCGCGACGCCACCCTGAGCCCAATAGGTCGAGCCATTGGCGAGATCGCCCTTGCTCAATACGGCAATGCGCAGATGACCAGGCAAGGTCAGCGCAAGGCTCAAACCGGCAGCGCCGCTGCCTATCACCAGAACATCGTGTTGAAACTGTTGGCTCATTGGAAGATTCCGCTCAAAAGCGACCCGGGTCGGGGTTGGCGCAAGACGCCTGGATCGGCGAGTCAAAGCAGCCATGCAGCCCACTAGTATATAGAGGGGGGGATCGGCACAATAGCGGTGCCTTCGTGGCATTATGAAATTATGGGGGCGAGAAAGACGGTCTTGCGAGGCAGTGATGGGTGGCTCGAATTTTCCGTCAAATCGGGGAGCTGGCGACTGTATCGAAGATGTAGCAACCTTTTTCTCTTCATGGTTACACAATGTTCGCTCTGCACAGCTATAAAGATTGGGAACTTTTGACACGGCCCCAAACTCAATAGAAGGTTGCCTGATAGAAGGGACAGCGTCGGTTTTTATGCAGGACTTGTGTTGTGGTCATGCAACTCAATTCGACGACAGGATTATTTGCGCAGCCGGCCTTGCCCGCGCTGCGTTTTTCGTGCGTGCCAAATCAGAGCCCGCAGGAAACTTGCTTGGAGGGGGAGAACTTTTGCGAAAAGCCCGAGTCTATGTTTGCAAGCCTGATCGTTTAGTTATGCAAGCCTCCTCCGAGCTTATCGAGGAGTGTTCATGCTAACCCAGGAAGAGGATCAGCAGCTGGTCGAGCGCGTTCAGCGCGGCGATAAGCGAGCTTTCGATCTGCTAGTGCTGAAATACCAGCACAAAATTCTCGGGTTGATCGTGCGTTTTGTGCACGACACCCATGAAGCCCAGGATGTTGCACAAGAAGCCTTTATCAAGGCTTACCGTGCGCTTGGTAATTTCCGCGGTGACAGTGCGTTTTATACGTGGCTGTATCGTATCGCCATCAACACGGCGAAAAACTATCTGGTTTCGCGCGGCCGCCGGCCGCCGGATAGCGATGTCAGTTCCGAGGATGCGGAGTTCTACGATGGCGATCATGGCCTCAAGGATCTCGAATCGCCGGAGCGTGCATTGCTGCGGGATGAGATCGAAGGCACCGTCCATCGAACCATTCAGCAACTGCCAGAAGATTTGCGTACGGCTTTAACTTTACGTGAATTCGATGGTCTGAGTTACGAGGACATTGCCAGCGTCATGCAGTGTCCGGTGGGTACCGTGCGCTCCCGGATTTTCCGCGCTCGGGAAGCCATCGATAAAGCCCTGCAGCCGTTGTTGCAGGAAACCTGAGACAGCGGCGACAGCCAAGAGAGGAACCGCCATGAGTCGTGAAGCCCTGCAGGAATCGCTGTCCGCGGTGATGGATAACGAAGCGGACGAACTGGAATTACGTCGGGTATTGAATGCCGTCGACGAAGTGGAAACCCGTGAGACCTGGGCTCGTTACCAGATCGCCCGGGCGGCCATGCACAAGGAATTGCTGCTTCCGCGTCTGGACATCGCCGCGGCTGTTTCTGCTGCGCTGGCTGACGAAGCCGTACCGGCCAAGGCCACTCGTGGTCCATGGCGTAGCCTGGGTCGCCTGGCTGTTGCCGCATCGGTGACCGTTGCCGTATTGGCGGGTGTTCGCCTGTACAACCAGGACGAGATCGCTGGTGTCGAACTGGCACAGCAATCGAACCAGCCAACCCTGGCCGCTCCTCAAGTGAAAGGCCCAGCTGTATTGGCCGGCTACAATGAGAGTTCGGAAGCCACTGGCCCTATGGCCAACGGCGTATTGCAAGGTCAGCCAGGCTGGCACGATCAGCGTCTGCCAAGCTACCTGCGTCAGCATGCTCAACAAGCTGCACTGAAGGGCACTGAAAGCGCTCTGCCTTACGCTCGTGCGGCGAGCCTGGAAAACCGTTAAGGAGGATCATGCGCGCCATCCCTCTACTCTCGCTTCTGCTCAGTGGCTGGTTCATTGTTCCAGCCCACGCCGACGAAGCTCAGGATTGGTTGAAACGTCTTGGGCAAGCCGAACAGCAGCAAAGCTTTCAGGGTACTTTCGTCTACGAGCGTAATGGTAGTTTTTCTACCCATAACATCTGGCATCGCGTTCAGGATGGCCAGGTCCGCGAGCGACTGATTCAGCTCGACGGTTCCGCTCAAGAGGTTGTGCGTGTTGATGGGCGTACCCAATGTGTCAGCGGTACGCTGGTGGCTGGACTGGGGGACGCCCCCAACTCTTCGGCCCACTCACTCGATCCAGAAAAGCTCAAGAATTGGTACGACCTTGCCGTCATCGGCAAGTCGCGTGTGGCTGGGCGTTCCGCGGTCATTGTTTCCCTGACCCCGCGGGACCAGCACCGTTATGGTTTTGAATTGCATCTGGACCGCGAGACGGGCCTGCCGCTGAAATCGCTGCTGTTGAACGATAAGGGGCAGTTGCTCGAACGCTTCCAGTTCACTCGCCTGGATACGGCGGATGTGCCGAAGGACAGCGAGCTGCAGGCCAGCGCCGAATGCAAGGCCGTGGCCCTGGACAGCGACAAGGCTTCCGCGGTGAAGGCTGCGCAGGCCTGGCATTCCGACTGGCTGCCGCCAGGCTTCGAGTTGACCAGCAGCAGTGCGCGTAAAGATCCCGACACCAAGACCATGGTCAATAGCCTGATGTATGACGATGGCCTTGCCCGCTTCTCGGTGTTCCTCGAACCGCTCAATGGTGCGGCGGTGACCGACACCCGCACTCAACTGGGCCCGACCGTGGCGGTATCCCGACGCCTGACCACGCCTGAAGGCGAGATGATGGTAACGGTGGTGGGTGAGATACCTATCGGTACCGCCGAACGGATCGCCTTGTCGATGCGTACCGACGCCGCTGCGCCCAAGGCGCAGTGAGTACAGCCCCAGGTGTTCATCGAGCGTTAATGTTGGTTGTGTAAGAGGTCTGCAATGCCAGCTCTGCAATCGAGATATCTAAATGTTCGGTGAACATTTTCATTTGCAAAACCCCCTGTTTTTTCTTATAGGTCAGAGCCACTAGGTTCTGGCCTTGTTTGTCGTTTCCGGGACAAAAGTACTGCGCGAGTCGCCTGGTATTTCTTGTCCCTATCGCTTAACCACGCTCGTTGTAATGGGAGCCGTATGTCGATACCACGTTTGAAATCCTATCTCTCCATTTTCGCTACTGTGCTGGTGCTCGGTCAGGCCGTTACCGCGCAGGCGGCGGACTTGCCTGACTTCACACAACTGGTCGAGCAGGCGTCGCCTGCAGTGGTCAACATCAGTACCACGCAGAAGCTCCCGGACCGCAAGGTTTCCGCCCAGATGCCGGACCTCGAAGGTCTGCCGCCGATGCTGCGCGAGTTTTTCGAGCGTGGCATGCCGCCGCAGCCGCGTTCGCCACGGGGCGATCGCCAGCGTGAAGCCCAGTCCCTGGGTTCTGGTTTCATCATTTCGTCGGACGGTTACATCCTGACCAACAACCATGTGATTGCCGACGCGGATGAAATCCTTGTCCGCCTGGCCGACCGCAGCGAATTGAAAGCCAAGCTGATCGGCACCGATCCGCGTTCCGACGTGGCGTTGCTGAAGATCGATGGCAAGGACCTGCCGGTGCTGAAGCTGGGCAAGTCCCAGGACCTGAAGGCTGGCCAGTGGGTAGTGGCCATCGGCTCGCCGTTTGGTTTCGACCACACAGTGACCCAGGGCATCGTCAGCGCCATCGGTCGTAGCCTGCCGAACGAAAACTACGTGCCGTTCATCCAGACCGATGTGCCGATCAACCCGGGTAACTCCGGTGGTCCGCTGTTCAACCTGGCCGGTGAAGTGGTGGGTATCAACTCGCAGATCTACACCCGTTCCGGCGGCTTCATGGGTGTGTCCTTCGCCATCCCGATCGATGTCGCCATGGACGTTTCCAACCAGCTGAAAGCCGGTGGCAAAGTCAGCCGCGGCTGGCTGGGCGTGGTTATCCAGGAAGTGAACAAAGACCTGGCGGAGTCCTTCGGCCTGGAGAAACCGGCCGGTGCGCTGGTGGCGCAGATCCAGGACGACGGCCCGGCGGCCAAGGGCGGCCTGCAGGTGGGTGATGTGATCCTGAGCATGAATGGTCAACCGATCATCATGTCGGCGGACCTGCCGCATTTGGTCGGTGCCCTCAAGGCGGGTGCGAAAGCCAATTTGGAAGTGATTCGTGACGGCAAGCGCAAGAACGTCGAATTGACCGTTGGTGCGATTCCGGACGAAGACAAGGCCCTGGACGCCATTGGCAAGTCCGGTGTCGAGCGCAGCAGCAATCGTCTGGGCGTTGCGGTGGTCGAGCTGACCGATGAGCAGAAGAAAACCTACGACCTCAAGGGCGGTGTGGTGATCAAGGAAGTTCAGGATGGTCCCGCCGCGCTGATCGGCCTGCAGCCGGGCGACGTGATCACTCACCTGAACAATCAGGCGATCACTTCGACCAAGAACTTCACTGAAATCGCCCAGGCGCTGCCGAAGAACCGTTCGGTATCGATGCGGGTTCTGCGTCAGGGACGTGCCAGCTTCATTACCTTCAAGCTGGCCGAGTAATCCGTGTAGCGGATTGATCGCGCAATAAAAAGCCCGCCTCGAAAGAGGCGGGCTTTTTTGTGGGCGCCGGCTGGGCTCAGCGCATCATGTCCTTGACCATTTGCTCCTGGTCCATCAGCTCACGCTGACGTGCGTCGATCCGTGAAGACAGGGGGAAGTTGCTGCCAGCGCGACGTTTGGCGAAATCCAGCTGCTGGATCGCCTGGCGATAGTCGCCGACCAGGGCAAAGTATTCGGCCCGCGCCTGATGCAGGCCGATGATATTGCCCGACAGGCCACGGGTTTCCGCCACCGAGTACCAGACGTCCGGATCGTCGGAGCGGGTCTTGAGCAGGCTTTCCAGGGCCTTTTCGGCGTCCGCTGGGCGATTCTGCTTGAGCAGCAGATCGACCCGGACCTGGTTCAGTGGATAGTTGCCCGGATACTGCGCAAGCATTTTATCCACCCGGGCCTGGGCGTCGGAAAAGCGGCTGGTGGCGGTATCCAGGTCGATCTGGGCTAGGTTGTAAGTGATGTCGTTAGGCTGCTTGGCCAGCAGCTGCTTGAGGTTTTCCCGGGCCTCGTTGAACTGGCTGCCCTTGATCTGGGCGATGGCGAGGCCGTAGCGGGCGATGTCGTTTTTCGGGTTTTCGTCGAGCTGGGCGCGGAAACGCTTGGCGCCCATGCCGGGGGAGTCTTCGTAGATCAGTTGTACTCGTGCGCGGATCAGTTGGTAACGCAGGCTATCTTCCTTGCCGCCGGCCTTGGCCTGTTCGGCGCGGTTGCGGGTGTCGGCGATCCGCGATTCGGTGACCGGGTGAGTCAACAGGAACTCTGGCGGCTTGGCGTCGAAACGGTATTGGCGCATCAGGCGTTCAAACATGGTCGGCATGGAGCGCGGGTCATAACCTGCCTTTTCCAGGTTGAGGATGCCGATGCGGTCGGCTTCCTGCTCGTTCTGCCGGGAGAAGCGCCGTTGTTCCTGGATGGCCGCGGCCTGGGTGCCGGCAATGGCGGCGATCCCGGCGTCACCACCGCCCGCCGCGGCGATCACGATCCCTGCCAGCAGGGCAGCCATCATTGGCACCTGCATGCGTTGCGAGGCTTCGACGCCACGGGCGAAGTGGCGTTGCGACAAGTGCGCCAATTCGTGAGCCAGCACCGAGGCATATTCGCCTTCGGTCTGGGCGTTGAGGAACAGTCCACCGTTGACCCCGACAATCCCGCCGGGAGCGGCAAACGCGTTGAGCTGCGGGCTGTTGATCAGAATGAACTCGAGACGCCGGTCGTTGACCTGGCTGGTCTCGACCAGTTTGTAGACGCTGGTTTCGACGTAATCCTTGAGTTGCGGGTCGTTGAGTTGCGAAACCTGGCTGCGCAGCAACGCCAGCCAGGCGCGGCCCAGTTGGTGTTCCTGTTGGGGCGAGACAATGGCAGAACTGGCGTCACCGAGTGATGGCAGGTCGTCGGCGAAGCCTGGTGAGGCGAGCAGGCAAGCGAGCGTCAGCAGGGTAGGGCGCAAAAAAGTCATGCACAAAGCCTTAGTCGACAAAGAGTCTACTGTAGCCGGACACCAGGCCTTGGACCAGATATTCTAGGCACCTTGACGACCCTCCCGGAGTGACGCAATGACTGATGCTGTAGCCCACGACGCCGAGCTCGATACCAGCGGACTGAACTGCCCGCTGCCGCTGCTCAAGGCCAAGATGGAACTCAATCGCCTGGCCAGCGGCGCGGTGCTCAAGGTGATTGCCACGGATGCCGGCTCCCAGCGCGATTTTCGCACCTTTGCCCGTTTGGCCGGTCATACCCTGCTTCGCGAGGAAGACGAAGCCGGGGTCTATCGTTACTGGCTGAAGAAGGCCTGAACCGCCCTGGAAATCATCGCGCCTCTGTCTAAGGATCATTGATGTTCAAAGTGTTACGCGACTGGATTCAGCGCTACTTCTCCGATGAAGAGGCCGTGGTACTGGCCGTTCTGTTGTTCCTGGCCTTCTCCGCGGTGCTGACCCTGGGCGGCATGCTTGCGCCGGTGTTGGCGGGGATGGTGCTGGCCTATCTGATGCAGGGGCTGGTGCTCACGCTGGAACGCTGGCGTTTGCCTGGCGGGGCGGCGGTGGGTCTGGTCTTTGCCTTGTTCATGGGGCTGCTGCTGGTGTTCATCGTGGTCGTTGTGCCGCTGTTGTGGCACCAGTTGATTACTTTGTTCAACGAGCTGCCGGGAATGCTCGCCAAGTGGCAATCGTTGCTTCTGTTGTTGCCGGAGCGTTATCCGCACCTGGTGTCCGACGAACAGGTGTTGCAGGCGATCGAGGTGGCGCGCGGCGAGATCGGCAAGTTCGGCCAGTGGGCGCTGACCTTCTCGCTGTCCAGCCTGCCACTGCTGGTCAACATCATGATCTACCTGGTGCTGGTGCCGATCCTGGTGTTTTTCTTTCTCAAGGACCGGGCGATGATCAGCCAGTGGGTGCGCGGTTACCTGCCGCGCGAGCGGGCCCTGATCACCCGGGTGGCCCAGGAAATGAACCGGCAGATCGCCAATTACATTCGTGGCAAGGTGATCGAGATCGTCATTTGCGGCGGGGTGACCTACATCGCCTTCGTGGCCTTGGGCCTGAATTACGCGGCCCTGCTGGCGCTGCTGGTGGGGATTTCGGTGGTGGTGCCCTACGTCGGAGCGGTGGTGGTGACCGTGCCGGTGGCGTTGATCGCCTTGTTCCAATGGGGCTGGAGCGACCAGTTCATCTATCTGATGGCGGTCTACGGGATCATTCAGACCCTGGATGGTAACGTGCTGGTGCCGCTGCTGTTCTCCGAGGCGGTGAACCTGCATCCGGTGGCGATCATCTGTGCGGTGTTGCTGTTTGGCGGGCTGTGGGGCTTCTGGGGGGTGTTTTTCGCGATTCCCCTGGCCACCCTGTTCAAGGCGGTACTGGATGCCTGGCCACGCAAGGAGCCGGTTGTGGCGCCCTTGCTCTAGAGCGGCCCTGCTCTGGAAATGAAAAGGGGGGCGGCTGAATCAGCCGCCCCCCTTTTTTAGTCGGTTACCGCGCTCAGGCCTTGTTCAGCGCCTGCGCGGCAGCCAGTACCGCATCCACGTGGCCTGGCACTTTCACGCCACGCCATTCCTGGCGCAGCACGCCATTCTTGTCGATCAGGAAGGTGCTGCGATCGACACCCATGTATTCCTTGCCGTAGAGCTTCTTCAGCTTGATCACGTCGAACAGCTGGCAGACGGCTTCATCTTTGTCGCTGATCAGCTCGAAGGGGAATTCCTGCTTGCACTTGAAGTTCTCGTGGGACTTCAGGCCATCGCGGGAGACGCCGAACACCTCGGTGTTGGCGGCCTTGAACGCGGCGTATTGATCACGAAATCCCTGGCCTTCGGTGGTGCAGCCCGGGGTGCTGTCCTTGGGGTAGAAGTAGATCACCACCTGCTTGCCCTTGAGCGCGGCCAGGCTGACGGTCTGACCGCTGGTGGCCGGGGCTTCGAAGTGGGCAACAGGTTGGTCGATGGCAACGGCCATTGGGGCTTCCTTACATTGGGTTCTGTGGGCGCCAGGGTTCGATCAACGCGTCGAGATTCATTGCGTCGGCGAAGTCCAGGAACTGATCGCGCAGCCAGCTGATCTGGGTGCCGGCCGGCAAGGTCACGGTAAAGGTGGCGTTGAGCATGGTGCCGCCGGTCTGCGGGGCCTGATAGGTATCGCAGGTCAGGTTTTCCAGCTCGACATGGTGGTCGATGAAGAACTGGCACAGTTCGTTGACGATGTCCGGGCGGTAGGCGGCGCTGACGTAAGCCACATAAGGCAGGGCCTGCGGGCGGTTTTCCAGGGCCGCGCTGCGCACTACGTTGACGGTGAAAGCGTATTTCTTCGCCAGCGACGGCAGGCCGGCCTCCAGGCGCGCCAGGGCATCCCAACTGCCGGAAACCTCCAGGACCAGCGCGCTGCACTCGCCATGGCGGGTCAGGCGGGAGGTCACCACGGCGCAACGGTTTTCATGGCTGGCGCGGCACAGGACATTGGTCAGCTCCATGGGGTTGGCGCCGAGGGCACTGATGACAAGGAATTGTTCGCGGACTGTGGGGGTGGACATGCAGCATTCCTAAAGCGATGAGCGGTCGATACTTTTGCAGGCTCGAGTACTGGGTAAACGTCCGGATGCGGTTTCAGAAGCCCTGAACCGCCAAGTTGCAACGAGCTCCATAAAAGGCGAGAGCGAAGGGCGGCAACACAGGATTGGGGCTTCGGATGCCGAAAAGGGAGGCTGGAACCCGGCGTACAAGCTTAGCAGTACCGATCAAAGCCTGAAGGGTAGCGAAATACATCGCTCAGGGGAATGCTCGCAGCGCGGTACTTCGCTTGTGCAAGCATCTTGGCGCCAGTACCATTACCGCTCTCTTTTTCCGGCAGGAGCGGTTGCATGATTGCGGGCAGTATGGTGGCACTGGTCACACCCATGGATGCACAGGGTCGTCTCGACTGGGACAGCCTGAGCAAACTGGTGGACTTCCACCTGCAAGAGGGCACCAACGCCATTGTGGCGGTCGGCACTACAGGTGAGTCGGCTACCCTCGATGTGAACGAACACATCGAAGTGATTCGTCGCGTGGTCGCTCAGGTTGCAGGGCGTATCCCGGTGATCGCCGGTACCGGCGCGAACTCGACGCGCGAAGCGATCGAGCTGACCACCAACGCGAAGATCGCCGGTGCCGACGCGTGCCTGCTGGTGACCCCTTATTACAACAAGCCGACGCAAGAAGGCCTGTATCAGCATTTCCGTGCCATTGCCGAAGCCGTCGATATCCCGCAGATCCTCTATAACGTGCCGGGCCGCACCGCTTGCGACATGCAGGCCGAGACCGTGATCCGCCTGTCGACCGTGCCGAACATCATCGGCATCAAGGAAGCCACCGGTGACCTGCAGCGCGCCAAGGACATCCTGGCCGGTGTGAGCAGCGACTTCCTGGTGTACTCCGGCGACGACGCAACCGCCGTCGAGCTGATCCTGCTGGGCGGCAAGGGCAATATTTCGGTGACCGCCAACGTGGCGCCAAAAGCCATGAGCGAGATGTGCGCCGCCGCGATGCGTGGCGATGCCGCCACCGCCCGGGCGATCCACGAGAAGCTGATGCCGCTCAACAAGACGCTGTTTATCGAATCCAACCCTATTCCCGTGAAATGGGCCCTGTGCGAGATGGGCTTGATGGCGAACGGTATCCGTCTGCCGCTCACCTGGCTCAGTGCTGCCTGTCACGAACCGCTGCGGCAGGCCATGCGCCAGTCCGGCGTATTGGTTTAATTGAGGAAGTACTACGCATGAAGCGATTGGCCGGACTTTCCGCACTTGCCTTGATTATCTCCAGCACCAGTGGCTGCGGTTGGATTTGGGGGCCGGAAGGCTACTTCCGTGACCGCGGCAGCGATTACCTGCAAGCGCAACAGACCGCACCGATGCAACTGCCGTCGGATGTCAGCACCTCCAAGCGCCTCGATCCGCTGCTGCCGATTCCGCGCAACGTGGCCGACGACACCGTCAAGGGCGAATACATCGTGCCGCGTCCGCAGCCGTTGGGCTCGGTGGCTGATGCCAGCGACTACACCCTGCAGAAGAGCGGCGATGCGCGTTGGGTCATGGCCCAGCACGCCCCGGCCGAAGTCTGGCCGGTGGCCATGCAGTTCTTCCAGGACAACGGTTTCCGTATTGACGAGCAACGTCCGCAAACCGGCGAGTTCACCACCGCCTGGCAGCGTTCCGACGAGCTCTCCGCATCCATGGCCAAGCGCCTGGGCAGCGTAGGTTCGGCCGATAACGAAACCCGCGTGCGGGTGCGTATCGAGCCAGGCGTGCAGCGCAATACCAGTGAAGTCTACGTGGTCAGCGCCGAGCGTCCTGCCGGCAGCACGTCCAGCGTCGATTTCACCAACCGCTCGGTCAACACCAGCCTGGATGCCGCGCTGGTCGACGAAATGCTCGCCAGCATGAGCCGCAGCGCCGAGAAGGGCGGCTCTGTCTCCCTGCTGGCCGCGCGTGATTTCGATACCCCTAGCCGTGTCAGCCTCACCGAAGACGGCAGCGGCAACGTGGTGCTCAACCTCGGCGAAGACCTCGATCGTGCCTGGTCGAGCGTCGGCCGCGCCCTGGAACAGGGCGAGTGGCGCGTTGAAGACATCAACCGCAGCCTGGGCCTGTACTACATCAACCTGGCGGAAAAAGCCGAGAAGAAAAACGACGAGCCGGGCTTCTTCGGCAAGTTGTTCGGCAGCGCACCGGCCAAGGAAGAAATCGAGGCCCGCGCCGAGCGTTATCAGGTTCGCCTGAGTAAGGTGGGCGACAACGTCCAGGTCACCGTCGAGAAAGACATCAACACCGTTGCGCCGCCTGAAGTGGCGCGTAAGGTCTTGACTGTGATTCAGGACAACCTGGGCTGATCCGATGCGTTTCGCCGTTCTCGGCAGTGGTAGTCAAGGGAATGGCACGCTGATAGCCAGTGACGACACCTACGTCCTGGTGGATTGTGGTTTCTCCTTGCGCGAAACCGAGCGGCGCCTGCTGCGTCTGGGGGTAGCCCCCGCGCAGCTGAGCGCGATTCTGGTAACCCACGAACATGCCGACCACGTGCATGGCGTGGGTTTGCTGTCTCGGCGCTACAATTTACCGGTCTACCTCAGTCGCGGCACCTTGCGCGGGATGCGCAAACCGGTGGAAGCCGCGGGTTTTCTCGCCGGGGGCGAGACGCTTCAGGTCGGTGCCTTGAGTATCGACGTGACCCGCGTCGCCCATGATGCGCTGGAACCTGTGCAGTACGTGTTCAGTGACGGCCAGCGGCGTTTCGGTCTGCTGACCGACCTGGGTTCCTACTGCGACACAGTGATCGACCGCTATCGCGGGCTGGATGCCTTGATGATCGAGGCCAATCACTGCCGCGACATGCTGGCCCGAGGTTACTACCCGTATTTCCTCAAGCAGCGGGTCGGTGGGGAAATGGGACATTTGAACAACCATCAGGCCGCAAGCCTGGTGGCCGAGTTGGGCTGGCAGGACCTGCAGCATCTGGTACTGGCCCATCTCAGCAGCAAGAACAACCTGCCGCAGCTGGCCCGGCAATGTTTTGTCGACACCCTCGGGTGCGACCCGGACTGGCTGCAACTGGCCGATCAAGATTCAGGGCTCGACTGGCGCCACATCGCCTAGCCCACCTACTTAGCAAGCGGAGCCCATCATGGAAAAACGTGAAGAACTCTACCGTGGCAAAGCCAAATCGGTTTACAAGACCGACGACGCCGACCGCCTGGTCCTGCTGTTTCGCAACGACACCTCGGCGTTCGACGGCAAGCGTATCGAGCAGCTCGATCGCAAAGGCATGGTGAACAACAAGTTCAACGCCTTCATCATGCAAAAGCTCGAAGAGGCCGGCGTGCCGACCCAATTCGACAAATTGCTGGGCGACAACGAGTGCCTGGTGAAGAAGCTGGACATGATTCCCGTCGAGTGCGTCGTGCGTAACTACGCCGCCGGCAGCCTGGTCAAGCGCCTGGGTGTGGAAGAGGGTCTGAAACTCAACCCTTATACCTTCGAACTGTTCCTGAAGGACGACGCCAAGGGCGACCCGTTCATCAACGAATCCCACGTCGTGGCGTTCGGCTGGGGCACCGCCGAACAACTGGCGCGCATGAAAGAACTGTCGCTCAAGGTCAACGAAGTCCTGAGCAAGCTGTTCGACGACGCTGGCCTGCTGCTGGTGGACTTCAAGCTGGAGTTCGGCGTATTCCACGGCCAGATCGTCCTGGGCGACGAGTTCAGCCCGGATGGCTGCCGCCTGTGGGACAAGGAAACCCGCAAGAAGATGGACAAGGACCGCTTCCGTCAGGGGCTCGGTGATGTGATCGAAGCCTACGAAGAAGTCGCCAATCGTCTGGGCGTACCGCTGTAATCGACGCAACCGACTGATAGCACGGAAAAAATTTGCCCGAGGGGCTTCGCTTCGGGCAAAGGTGCTGTTATGATGCGCGCCGTTGGAGAGATGCCAGAGTGGCCGAATGGGACGGATTCGAAATCCGTTGTACCTTCGCGGGTACCTAGGGTTCGAATCCCTATCTCTCCGCCATTATTGAAGTAGCCGAAGCCCCTGAAAACGTTAAAGTTTTCAGGGGCTTCGTCGTTTTTGGAGGCTGGCTTAGGGCATTTCTAGGGCAGAATTTGACCAGTTCAGGTCGCAATGGGCCGCCATAGGTCGGCAAGTAATATATCGTTGCGTTAAGGCTCTATCGGTTTTCATGGCTATTTGGCAGTATCAATGAGCCCTTCCTTGTAAGGGCCACATCAGATGCTTCCAAGGAGGAAAGCCGTGAATCCATCCGCTACCGAAAAATTGATTCTGCAGATGTTGTGCGATGTCCATAAGCACCTTGGCATCAAGGACAGTTACGATCCTGACCTGATCTCCAGAGCGGTGGGCTCGGACGACTACTGGGTGCTGAATTGGAAGTACGACATACGTGAGGAGAACGCGGAAAATCCACCGCATGTACGTGCGGTAGTTGATGCGCTCGATATGTTCAGAAGGTGTAGACAAAATAAACTAAAGTTACCATTTCTTCTGCCTGGACAGCCTCGAAGTCATGCCTAGAATCGGACGCCCGCCCGCGATTACCGCAGAGCAGTACCCAATGCTAGTCAAGCTTGCACAAGCCCATCCCTTCTCCAGCCAAGCTGAATTAGCGGATGCATTCCACG
>NZ_OBDX01000035.1:0-73895 GCF_900215185.1 Pseudomonas sp. LAMO17WK12:I10
CTTGAGTTCCGCTCGCAGTCGACGCAGTTCAGCGTGCTGGTCATCGTCTTGCTGCCGTTCTTCTTGAGGTTTGCTGTAGCGCTTTATCCACGCATAGAGGCTATGCGTCGACACACCAAGACGGGCCGCTACGTCAGCGACGGGAAGCTTCTTTTCGGTCACTTGATTGACCGCTTGGATTTTGAATTCTTCGGGATAACGCGGGTTGCTCATGGCACCTCCTGATTGGCCTCATTTTAAGGCATGGAGGTGTCTACGAAACCCGGGGCGATTCATTAAGTTCCATTTGCTGTACCTGCAAAAGGAACGATGAAGCAATAATGATCACTATAGGACTACAATCTATAGTGTTCATTTCTGCTGGAGGTCGTATGTTTCTGACACTTGAACACGCGGAGGTACCGCTCGGAGCCTTAGTGAAAGGCGCGCATTCATGGCGTTACGTCGAGTACCTGACCTCACAGCCGTGGTTCTATGTGATGGCGCTGGAGCATGTTGAAGGCATGGCTCGTCCAACGACACTGCTGATCAAAGATCTCAAGGACTTACTGGAGCTCGAAGGCGTTGACAATGATGCCTGGGAAATCACGCGGATGCATTTGGTTAGTCCTGGGCACCTGAACGGCACAGAGGATTGGAAGATGGAACGGTTGAAGGAAATTGCAAAGATCAAAAGCAATGGTAACTCGAGTCTCCTCTACCTGCTCCATTCAGGCGTGGTTTACTTCGAAAATAGCCAAGCACGCTCGTATCTGTCCAACTCCAATAAGGTGGTGCTTTTCAGGCAAGCACCCGATAGTGGAGCCTGACATGCGCTTGCTAGGCGCCCAATGAGTAAAACCGAGGGTGCAACAGCTTCAGAAAATGCACATTTCTGTAAACTGCTTAGCGGCTCTAGAATGCCTGCTACAGAAGTATTTACTGGATTCTTCTGCACATTTTTTTCACATATTTCAAAGTCGCTTCAGCATGGCTGAGCGATCAGCTCACGTGCCTGGCGAAGGCAATATGTTCTACCTGATCCACAACACCCGAACCGTCGGTGATGCGCTGCTCGAACTGGCCACCCTCCCCTTGGTGCTGAGCCAGCCTATAGACAATCAGCCGGATAACGTGACCCAGTATCAGATGGTGTGCGACTCGCTGAGTAGGTATTTCAATGTTTCAAAGACAGCGATCCGCCTACGCATGCGAGCGTTGGGGTTGTTGGTGGAAGTCGGATGGCCAGGCTGATCGAGAGGCCTGCATCATCCGTGCACAATTTTCGCCTTCTCCTTTACGTTGCTGACCGAGATGTTCGTATCGCTGTTGCATGGCGCAGTGGATGCTCGCCAGCGAGGCCGCACGCCAAGAGAGTGCAGATTTCTACAGGGCATTGCAACGCAGGAGCCCAATTGAGCACCCGCGAACAATAGGGCCGCTGTGACAACGAAAGGAAGGGAAACGGAGGCTATTGCTCACCGTTGTCCAGCGGGATGTTCCAGATCACCAGCTCAAGTGCTGCGGCGATCCGAATGCAATGGTCGGCAAGTTGGACGGGCAGCAGGTCCTGAGCACGCTCCAGCCGACGCAGCAATGTATTGCGGTGCGTACCCAGTGCTTCAGCGGTCTGGGTGATATTGCAGCCATTGGCCAGGAAGGCGTGCAACGAGCGTTGAAGAACCATGGGCTCCGTCGCCAACCGCCCCAGCGTGCTCAAGACAAACTGCCTGGCCGCACGCGCGTCCTGGGTCATCAGAGACACCATCCTCACCTGATCGATCGTGGCAACGGCGGGGGCGCCAGCCAAACGGCCCATCAATCTCTGGGTGGTCAAGGCTTCCAAGTGTGATCGACGGAAGCCATTCACCCCCGCTCCCGGGGAGCCGATTGCCGCGCGTATCTTTGGAAATTGCCGAGCAACGCCTTGCAGCATGTTCAGGTCCAGCGGCTTTGCCGCGTTGCTCCAGACCCAAAGGGTGGCAGGGCCCGCGAACACGATCAGGGGCGCGACTGTGCCACCGAGATGCGCCAGAGCGCGCGCCATCTCCTCCAGCGGGCGGAGTTCTGCGTCCGGGATTTCGCTCCAAACGAGGCAGGCATGGTGCTTCTGAGAAAGGCTGTAGCCCAGTCGCTTGCCGAACTGCTCGGTATCCACATCTCTGCCGTCGAGCAACCGACTGACCAGACTGCGTTTGTCAATGTGGTCGTCATGGGCCTGGACGCTCTTTTCTTCCAGGATGATTTGGGTCACCACACGCATGTTGTTGTCGATGAACCCCGAGATCGACCGCAACGAGACTTCCAGGAACTCCTCAAGCACCACCGGATCCTGCGTCAGGCTGAACGCCATCTTCATCCACAGTTCCCAGGCTACGTTTTGTGTCGACCTTGCGACATTCATCAGCAGTTCGGATGCCCCCCTGCGGGCGAGTTCCCTGGCCGTGTCCACCATGTCTGCAGACACGCATGGACAACCACTCAAAAAACGCAGGAGGAATAGTGCAGGCGCAGGATGACTGATAGCACCCTTATGGCTTGTGCGCCACGAGCAGTTCGCCCGTTGGCGCGCACGGCAATGAGCGACCCTTCACTCCTGGTAGGGTATTACCCCGCGACGTGAAAACAGCACAGGTGCTCCGTCGGCATTGAACAGCGCCGCCGTCAGCGAGACACCATCAGCGGACTGCTTTTCCTGGAAACTGTGTCCACCATCGCTGCTCTGCAGCATCAGCCCTTCCAGCCCGACCGCCAGCACTTTAGGACCAGCTACCGCTACAGAGGTGACAGAGCCTTTGCTTTGCGTTGGCAATCTGCGAAAGCCCTTTTCACTCGCAGAGCCGTGCAACAGTGTCCCACGCTGGCCACCAAGCAGCAGACTTCCATCGTCCAGTACTGCGCCAGACCAAAGGGTGCCTTCGTAGCCGGTATCCAGATAACGCCAGCTTTTTCCATGGTCTTCGGAGTGCAACACTTGCCCATGCTCGGCTGTGGCGTAAAGCGTGCCGCGGCTGTCGGCAAAAAGCCCCATCAGGTTAAGGTCGGCCCTCTTGGCGCCTGGTGGTGCCTGCAACGGCTGCTCCGTCCACGTCTTCCCACCATCCTCGGTAGTCAGTACCAAAGACCAGAGCCCTACCGCAACACCCTGCTGGGCATTGCATGCTGTGCTGCAACACATCCCAAGCGGCGTGGCGGCGGTCGACAACCAGGGCATGGTGCAATCGCTCAACCCGGCCCTTGCCCAACTGCTTGAGTTGCCGATCAGTGCTGCACTGGGCCGGCCATTACAGCAGCTGTGCCCGGAACTGGACTTGCAGCAAGCATTGCAGGATGGCGCAGGCGAGGGAAACCGAGTGATCCGGCTGGGCTCGCACGCGGTGGTCAGTAATCTGCTGCCAATTCTCGAGAACGGCGAGCGCACAGGCCTGGTGCTCACCTGCCAGAACATCGCCGCCGTGCAGCGCGCGGACCAACGCATCCGCTCCGCCTGCCGCCCGGACGCGTTCACGGCTCGCTACCGGCTCGAAACAACTCAACGACAACAGCAAGGCGAACCGCGAAATGCTACAGCTGGCCAAGCGTTTCGCCGCCAGCCATTCGACCATCCTGATCACTGGTGAAAGCGGCACCGGCAAGGAATTGCTGGCCCAAGGTATCCATAACGAGAGCCCACGCAAACAGGGCCCCTTCGTCGCAATTAACTGCGCGGCCTTTCCCGAGTCGCTGCTGGAGAGCGAATTGTTCGGCTACGAGGAAGGCGCCTTCAGCGGCTCGCGCAAAGGCGGCAAGCCGGGCCTGTTCGAAGCGGCGCACCGCGGCACGCTGTTTCTCGACGAGATCGGCGACATGCCTGTGTCGCTGCAGACACGCCTGCTGCGTGTGCTACAGGAGCGTGAGGTCCTGCGCCTGGGCGGCACCGAACCGATTTCCATCGACGTACGAATCATCGCGGCCACCCACCAGGATTTGCACGCGGCCATGCAAGCGAGTGAGTTTCGCACCGACTTGTACTACCGGCTGAACATCCTTCGTTTGCAAACTACGCCATTGCGAGAACGACTTGAAGATATCGCCCAGATTAGCCACAGCATCAGCCAGCGCCTGCTGGTCCAAGGCCAGCCCCCAGGCGCTGCGGCCTTGCCCGCAGCCTTGCTGCCTTACCTAGTGCGCTACACCTGGCCAGGCAATGTCCGCGAACTCGAGAACGTGATCGAACGTGCCATGCTCTCGGCGCACGAACTCCTCCACAACAACGAGGTGGACGAACAGTACCTGGCGCGCGTGCTCCCTGAACTGTGCGAAGAGTCCCCTTTGTCACCCGCTGGGAAAAAAAAGCCATGCGAAACGGACCTGCACACGATCGGTAAGGCGGCACAGCTACGCCACGTACAGGAAACGCTGGAAAGCTGCCAGGGCAATATGGACGAGGCGGCGCGTCGTCTCGGCATCAGCCGCACCACCTTGTGGCGGCGGCTGCGAAGCGCTGGCTGAGCGGCTAGCCGAACCTGACCCAATGCCTTCACTCCTCTGCGTTTTAACGCCGTCGCGACGCCAAATTCCATGTAGGTTGCAGATTGTCGCAATGCAAGGGTTGTCGTTTAACCATAGTTAAACCGCTCTCAGATAGACCTCTACGATTTATCTTCCACGGTTTGCTTTAGGAGTTTTATCGACTTTGATTTCGGGGTGCGATCGTTTGATCTCGAATTCGAAGTCAATATCACCCGAGATATAATTAAGACTTCATTGGAGCTGAGATCTCGCACCTTTATCCTGGAGGACGAAACTACCGCCATCACGTCTAAACGTTTATCGCCTGAAAACACTAACCCCCCAAACCTTGTGCACCCCCTTCCATCGACGGGCCTCAACAAAAGATGCGAAAGTCTGCATTTTCAACCTTGCCGTCCCAGCGATCATTGCCTTCCAAGTCCAATTGAATTCCTCTGGCGGTGGTTTATCGCCACAACACACATCAATAGAGTATCCAGACAGGGCATGCTTCCGACTCCGTCCTGGTTGATGGCGCGCCACATCCTGGCGCTGCCCCCCCTCCCCGATCCCGGATGTTGCCGGGTGTTTGGAGCTCTGCAATGAAAACTCGTACTTTCCTTGTCACCGGTGCCAGCAAAGGCATCGGACGTGCGCTCGCGAACCAATTGTCCCAAGCGGGCCACCATGTAGTCGGCATCGCTCGCAACAGCAACGATCCGCACTTTCCCGGCACCCTCATTTCCCTCGATCTGGGCGACCGGGCGCAGACCGAAAGAACGTTGGCGGGGCTCGTTTCTCGTTATGACTTCGATGGTTTGATCAATAACGTTGGCCTGGTACGCCCGCAGGCATTGGGCGATATACAGCTCGATGACTTTGATGAGGTCATGCGGGTCAACCTGCATAGCGCCTTGCAGGCAACGCAAGCACTGCTACCGGGTATGCGCAATCGCGGTTGGGGAAGGATCGTCAACATCTCCAGCCTGACCATTCTGGGAATCCCACACCGCACCGCCTATGCCGCGGCAAAAGCCGCGCTGGTCAGCTTCACGCGGTCCTGGGCATTGGAGTTGGCAACCACCGGGATCACCGTCAACGCCGTTGCTCCAGGCCCCACGGAAACCGAGTTGTTCCGCGCCGGCAATCCGCTGGGCAGCGACGGTGAAGCCCGTTACCTGGCGAGCGTTCCCATGGGCAGGCTCGGTCAGCCGGATGAAGTCGCGGCGGCCATCGCCTTCCTGTTATCGGAACAGAGCGGCTTTATCACTGGCCAGACATTGTTTGTCGATGGCGGAGCGTCCGTTGGCAAATCGATGTGCTAATACAACAGCGCCGCGCCCTGCGTCGCCCTTGCTGGTCTGCTCAGCGATTACCTGAAGTCGTCCGCACGATCGAGGTCCCGTGTTGCTGTCTGCGGGCAGTGATCAGCTCTGTAAATGACATCGCACGCGCTGCTGCTCATTCTCCAGCAAGGCCTGGGGCTTTTCGCAGCCAGCGGTGCACAGGCCGCAACGTTCGCGGAAGAAGCAGCCACTCGGTAGCCGACGGTTCCCTGGCAATTCGGTAGGCGCCGCAACCTGTTCGGCATGCAGCGGCACGCCTAGTCGTGGTACCGCCTCGAGCAACAAGCGGGTATAGGGATGGCGTGGCTGATCGAGAACCTGGGCTGCGTTGCCAAGTTCAACGATTTGCCCCAGGTACATCACCGCTACCCGGTTTGCCATATGGCGGACTACTGAGACGTTGTGGGAAATAAGGATATAAGTCAGGTTGCGAGCGCTTTGTAACTCCACCAGAAGGTTAAGGATCTGTGCCTGAACCGAAATATCCAGCGCCGATGTCGGCTCGTCCAGGACAATAATATCCGGGTCTGATGAGAGGGCTCGGGCAATGGCAATCCTCTGTCGCTGACCACCGGAAAACTGGTGGGGAAAGCGGTCCAGGTATTCCGGGCGGATACCGACTTGGGCCGCGACCCGGGCCGCCACATCGCGCATCTGCGCACGGGAAGCGTGACCTCGGGCATATAACGGCTCGGTGATGATTTTCCAGACAGGCAAGCGTGGATCAAGCGAAGACTGTGGGTCCTGGAAAACAATTTGAACGTTGCTGCTGCCCTCCCCGCCGCTGCGACTGGCCCAGTTCAGCTTGCCGCTGCTGGGCGGTACCAAGCCCATCAATAGCTGCGCCAATGTACTTTTGCCACAGCCTGACTCGCCCACTATTCCGAGGGTTTCTCCCGCCCGTACCTGAAGGTCAATGCCGTTCAGAGCGTGGGCATATCCCCGCGGTCGACCGAGCCAATCATGACTGATGGGGAAACGGACGCGAACATCGTCAAGTTGGAGAATCGTGGGTGCCATTTGGGTGGTGGTATGAATGACAGCATTGTTCATCACGAAAGCTCCTTGACCGGTAACCAGCACGCACTTTTACGTTGGTCATTACCATTCATGCTGTTGAGGTTCGGGCGTTTGCTACAAACCGGCATGACGTAGGGGCAACGCTCCTGAAAGGTGCAGCCCACAGGCAAAGACGCCAGGTTTGGCACTTGACCGGGGATGGTCAGCAGCGGCTGGCCCGGCTCGACCATTTCCGGAAGGCCGCTGAGCAACCCTTGCGTATAGGGATGTTGTGGGTTGCCCATCACTTCGACGGTGCCGCCCTCTTCAACCACCGCGCCGGTATACATCACATACACCCGGTCGCAGAACTGCGAAACCAAGGCCATGTCATGGGTAATGAGCAGAATGGCGGTGCCCCGTTGCCGGGCTTTTTCTCTCAGCAGCAACAGCACCTGGCGTTGCACGGTAACGTCGAGGGCGGTGGTCGGCTCGTCGGCGATCAGCAGTTGCGGCTCACAGGAGAACGCCAGCGCGATCATCACCCGTTGCCGCATGCCTCCGGACAGCTCGAAAGGGTAACTCTCCAGTACTTGCTCCGGGCTGGCGATGTGCATGTCACGCAACAATGCAATTGCCTTGAGACGGGCTTGGGCCGCGCTGATCTTTTGGTGATGGATGATCACGTCGAGCATTTGCCGACCGATGCGCCGGGTCGGGTTCAGGGCCGTCATCGGCTCCTGGAAAATCATCGCGGCATCGCGCCCACGCATCTGTAGCAGCTCCTTTTCAGGAGCCGCCAGCATGTCGCGACCGAGCATGCTCAAACTGCCGGCGGTGATCCGATAACTGCGCTCTGGCAGCAATCGCATACTGAGCATCGCCGTGACCGACTTGCCCGACCCCGACTCGCCTACCACGCCGACGATTTCGCCGGGATTGACGTGCAACGACACGCCGTTCAGGGCCTTGACGTTATTTTTGTAAGCCGGGAATTCCAGGCTCAGGTTATCGATGGCCAGTACTGGACTCGAAGTGTGCATGGTCATTTCCCCTGTTGCCGTGGATCGAGCAGATCGCGCACGCCATCGCCCAGCAGGTTGAAGCCGGTGGCTGTGATCAGAATCGCCAGGCCCGGAAAGGTCGAGTACCACCAGTTATCCAGGATGTAGTTACGCCCGGTAGCGACCATTGCGCCCCACTCGGCCGTGGGCTGTTGTGCCCCCAGGCCGATAAAGCCCAGGGCCGAGGCCATGAGGATCGCACTGCCGATATCCAGGCTCAGTTGCACCAGTAGTGGAGGCATCGCGTTGCGTGCCACGTGCCAGTGCACCACGTGCCAGCGTCCAGCCCCGAAGGTCTGGGCGGCCTTGACATACCCCATCTGCCGGATGCTCAAGGCTTGGCCACGGGCCAGCCGCACATAGGACGGAATTCGCACGAGGGTAATCGCCAGCATGGCGTTGAACAGGCTCGCGCCCAACGCCGCCGCCAGGGCCATGATCAGTACCAGCGACGGCACCGACAGCATGATGTCCATCAGGCGCATGATTAACGCGTCGAAACGACCACCGACCACTCCCGAAAAACATCCCAGCAACCCGCCAATGAAACAGGAGGCAAAAGCCACGAACAGGCCGACGCCCACCGACTGTTGGCTACCGAACAGCACGCGGCTGAACAGGTCGCGGCCGACTTCGTCGGTGCCGAACCAGTGGTCGCTGGACGGTGGCGCCAGGCGTTCGGCGAGGTTCAGTGCGTTGGGATCGTGGCTGGCGAGCCAAGGGGCGAAGATCATGCACAGCAACACGATAGAAGTGATCGTCAGGCCCGCCATGGTCAGCGGGCTTCGGCGGATCTGGTAGGCCAGGTAGGCGGTTTTTTCGCTCCAGCGCGGGCGGCGCGCTGCTGTCAGGGTTACGGACATTTCAGTTCACCTCGCCGATGCGTGGATCGATCACGCGGTACAAAAGATCGATGGCCATGTTCAACAGCACGTAGATGAACGAAACCAGAATGGCGAAGCCCATCACCGCGGGGAAGTCCAGCGATTGGATCGACTTGACGACATAGGCGCCCATGCCAGGCCAGGCAAATACTGTTTCGGTCAGCACTGCGCCATACAGCAAATCACCCAGGGTTAACCCGAGGACGGTCACCGAAGGAATCAGGGCGTTGGGCAGTGCGTGGCGCAGGATCACGGTCCATCGGGACAGGCCATAGGCGCGTGCGGTGCGGATATAGTCCTCACCCAGTTGATCAAGCATGGCTGAACGAATCTGTCGTGCGACGACACCCAAGGTCACGAACCCCAGCGTTGCAGCGGGAAGAATCAGGTGCTCCACAGCATCGAGAAACAGTCGGCCATCACCGGCGAGCAGCGAGTCGATCAGATAAAAACCGGTGATTGTCGGTGGCGGCGCCAGCCCTTCGGACAACCGGCCACCACCCGGTAGCCAGCCAAGGTGACCGTAGAACAGAACGATTGCACCAAGACCGAGCCAAAAGGCCGGCGTGGAAATTCCAGTGACCGCAAGGGTACGGGCGATCTGGTCAATGACCCGGTTGTGATAAACCGCTGACAGCACGCCAAGCGGGATGCCGACCAGAACCGCCAGCACCAGCGCTACCAGCGCCAGTTCCAGGGTTGCCGGGAAGAACGCTTGCAAGTCTTCCAGAACGGGACGGCTGGTGCGTATCGAGGTGCCCAGGTCTCCGTGCAGCAGGTCCATCAGATAACGACCGTATTGTTGATACAGCGGCAGATCCAATCCCAGCTGATGACGGATACCGGCCACCAAGGCATCGCTGGCACGGTCGCCAGCGATCAGTCGGGCAGGATCGCCCGGAATCAAGTGCGAAATTGCAAAGGTAATCAGCGAAACACCGAACACGACCAACAACAGGCCGAGCAGACGCTTGCGCAACAAAGTCAGGAAGGCCATTTGGCACCTCAGTAACACGAGCGACGAGAGTCAGAAGCCGCGCCAGCCGTGAACAGCTGGCGCGAGGAAGCGGGTTTACTTGCTCATACCGCCCAGGTTGAACACCTGTTCGAGCATGGGGTTGAACAGGTAGCCCTTGACCGAGTCACGCATCGGCAGCGTGTAGCTCTTCTGATAGAGGTAGGCGTAAACGCTGTCCTTGAGCACCACCTTCTGCGCGCTCTGGTACAGCTCGACGCGCTTGGCGGTATCGCTGGTAGCGGCTGCTTCGCGGATCAGTTTGTCGACTTCCGGGTTGCTGTAGAACGAGCGGTTGCCTTGCAGGCCTTGCATCTTGGAGTCGAACCAAAAGTTCATGAACATGTACGGGTCCGCGAAGTCCGGGCTCCAGGCCCCGACAGCGATGTCGTAGTCCGCCTGGCCGACGCGCTCACGCAATGTCGCGTTGGCGAGTTTTTCCAGCTTGAGGTTGATGCCCAGTGGCGCCAATGCGGCTTGCAGAGTCAGGCCGATCGGTTCCCAGTTGGGATCCTTATCCGAATACATGTAGCTGAGGTTGGTGATTTTCTGCGGTGCCTTGGCGAGGCTGTCCTTGGCGGCTGCCATATCCTGCCTCATCGGCGACAGCGAGCTGTCATAAGCCCACATGCCGTCCGGGATCGGCCCGTTCATCAGCTTGGCTTTGTCCTTGAGGATGCCTTTGACTATGCCGTTGTAATCCACGGCTTCGGTTATCGCACGACGGGCATCGACGCTGGTCAGCGGACCCTTTTTGTTGTTCAGGTACAGGTAGGTCACCCGCAGCGACGGGAAATCCTTAACCACGACGCCCGGCTTACTGGCGAGAGCGCCAAGCTGGTCTTCGGGCATGTCTTCGATGATGTCCAGGTCACCGCGTTCCAACTGCAGGCGGCGCACGGATGGCTCACCGATGATCTTGATGACCACGGTTTTCAGCGCTGGTTTGGGGCCGGCGAAATAGGTGTTTGGCTCCATGGTCAACGACTGGCCTTTTTGCCAGTTGCTCAGGCGGAAAGGACCGGAGCCCGCGGTGTGGCTCGACAACCAGGCGTTTACGTCCGGACTCTTGTTGACCACATCGGGGTTGATGATCGAAGCACCGTTGTGGGCCAGGGTAAACAGGAACGGCGCGAAAGGCGTTTTCAGGGTGAAGCGGATGGTCTGCGGATCGACGACCGCCACCACCATGTCCTCCGGAAATGCGCCGGAAGGCCCTTGCTTGAGGGTCATCAAGCGATCAAAGGAAAACTTTACCGCTGTGGCATCTACCGGGGCACCGTCATCGAATTTATTGCCCGGTTTGATTTTGAACTCCCAGACCAGGCTGTCTGGGGAAACGGTCCAGCTCTCGGCCAGGTCACCCTGCACTTCAGTGCTGCTTTTGTCGCCCTCGACCTTGTAGCCGACCAAGCGTTGATACGACGGATAGGTGATGGTCCAGTCGTTGTTGTCAAAGGTCACGGCCGGGTCGAGGGTCTGCGGATCGGCGGGTTTGCCGATGACCAGCGTGTCTTGGGGTACAGCCGCCGCAGCAGCCTGCCAGCCACCGAGGCTCAATGCACTGCACAAAACGCTCAGCAGCAGTTTGCCGACGCCGGGAAAGGTTTTGCTGGTCACGGTGTTCATTGGGTTCATGCCGGTTTCCTTGATCATTCGATAGGGAAGTAGGTCAGGTTTTTTATAAAAGCTATAACCGGGCAGTTGCAGGTGAAACGTAAGTAACGCTGGTTTGTTGTTGTTATCAGCCGCATTGAAAGTGGGCTGTGCAGTGTGCTTTTCGAAAACTCTCTGGTTTTTTCGGGGGCGGTGTTGCGGTTCGATTGGCTTGTAAAACCCGTGGCTTACTCGTCCTCCAGCAATGGGTAATCGTCGGCGTTCGGTAGTTCGTAATGCCACCACTCGGTGGGAATTGCCTGGAAACCAGCATCCAGCATGATCCCCAGCAACAGCAGACGATTGCGTTGCACGTCTGCTGGCAAGTCGGGATAGAACTGATGGGACTTTTCTTCCATCGCGTCGAATGCGGTACCCATGTCCAGTGGCTCACCATCGGCGCCCACCAAGGTCAGATCCACCGCCACCCCACGGCTATGGTGGGAGCCCAAGTGCGGGTCACGCACGTAGTCGTTGTCTGGTAGCGCTTCCCACAACAGGTACTGGGCGTAGGGTGGCCGGTAGGCGTCGTAAATGCGCAGGGCAAACCCGGCCTGGCGCGCGAGCTGGCTAGCTTTTTCCAGGCAAGTCGCAGCCTGACGGTGCAACCTGCAACGAGCATTCGAATAGATTACTTTTCCAGCCAGATTTTCTGCACCGGCGTAGATCAGGTCGATTTGCACCTGATAGCGCTGGGCATCAATCTCTACAAGTGGGCTGTTGTTCACGCAAACACTCCAGTTGGGATTCGGTGGGGCGATGGGATCAGCTTTCGAACTGACCGAAAGCTTTTTGCAATTGACGGTTCTTGGCCAAGCGCTCATCGAGGCGATCGCCGTATTTCTCCGCGACGGCCGACACGATGAGATTTAACAGGCAGGCCAAGGGTGCAAGGGAGTCCCAGAACTGCCCGACATCGTTTTTCAGTTGCAAGAGATCAAGCGGGTAATCCCTGGCCCAGGGGCACTGCAGGTCTGTGATCAGGGCCAGTGGCAGGTCGTTGTCTACCGCCGCGTCGCAGAAGGTCTGGGTCACGCTGGAATAAGCACGGAAGTCCGAAATGATTGCGTAGGGATTGGCGAAGCCAGAGTTCAGGGTTTCTGCGTAGATTCCTGACAGGCCATCGACGTAGTAGACCTTGGGCCGAATGTATTCAAGGTGGCTATGAAACGCTGTGAGAATCCCGCGAGTGGACTGGATTCCGAGGATGAATACGGCATCAGCTTCGTAGATGCGCTGCACGATATCGGCAAAGGCACTGCTGCGCGCTAGACCGTACACGTGCCGGATGGCCTCGATTTCGCGACTCATGGAACGATCGAGAGCGTCTTCCTGATTGCTTTCGGCACGAAAGGCACCGATGCGGTCGGTAATCAGCCACGAGGTGGGCGTTTCACCGCGCAGGCTCTGTTTGACTTCATCAATGTTCTGGTAGCCAAGGGAGCGAAAAAAGCGCCCGACAGAAATCCCTGTGGTGGAGGTCCGCTGCGCGATGCTATCGGCCGACTCGAACGGAAGCTGTTCCGGGTTACCCAACAGATAGCTGGCGATGCGCTTGCCGGTAGGGGTCAGGCTGGAGAACTCTTGCTCCAGCAACTGTAGGAAGCTGTTCTTTTCCGTAGGTATGTCAGAGCCCCCTGAGCACAGATTGTTATTAATATGTCATTAATTTCAACAATGTTATAAACATAACATTCGTTTTCGAGACAACACAATGCCTTTTTTCAGCAGGCACCCTAGGGCGCTATCAGGCAAGTGGATCTGCGCCGTTTCGGCTCACGTCAAAGGGTGACTCGGCGACCCGGAGCCAGATCGGGCGGGGGCTTCTTGCGATTAGTGGGCGTTCAGCCGGACAGCTGCTTTGCATGAGTCCAGAAACGCTGGTGCTCCTCTGGAAGCACGAGTGAGACGCCCGTATCGGCGTTCGTGACTTCGAGGTCTTCAAGGTCTTCGAGGCAGGGCGGACTTCGCCCTCACCTCTTGGCAAAAGTACGCGGCGGCCTTTTTAGGCTGCTGGCCGAGGCCCACCTGCACATCAAGGCACTGAAGGTGGGCTTTGGGTAACCGCAGGCCAAGCGTGAGGCGGTCGCCAGGATGGTCAAGTAGTCTACCGACAGAGCTCTTTGTATTGATTCACGTTGGAAACTGCAGAGCTTAGTGCTGTTGTTTTGTATTGATAGTAGCGAATTATATCTGCCTGAGCGGGTCCAACATTACCGAAATATTCTTCCCAAGCGTTACTCTTAGTTAGCAAGTCAGAGAGCATGGTGCTTAGGTCGTTTGCCGTCCAAACTGTCTTGTAGCCTTTAATCTCGCCAGGGGCTGGATGGATATGTTTGACATACTTATCCACCGAGTACCCATACTCGTCGCCCTTTTTATGCTCGTAGGCCATAAAGACCGTATACACTGTCCCGACTGACTGCTTGTACCAAGGGATAACGACAAAGTGATGAACCGCTGATCCCGTAATAAGAAAGTGCCAAACAGCTGTCTGCGAGTGAACGCCACGAAATAAAAGTGCCTGTTCGATTTGGTACTTCATGCTCGCATTGTTTTCGATGACATCATTTCCAACATCATCTTGCACCTTCCCGTAAGCAGCGCAGCTCATTTGAGCTGGCACACCAGGACAATTCTTCAAGTCCATGAGTGTTGTGTTGTTGTTTATAGCCCTGATCAGATCTTCCCCTGTCATGTCTCTTGGCTCCTGCCCGGATATTTAACATATATTTGGAAATAATTAAGATCACTGTCCTTGGTGAATATAGCTTTGATCCGCCCTTTATCAAATTCATCCAGTGGGTGAAGAAAGATGTCAATGGTGATCAGTGCCGTGCCATTTTTCTAAAACAAAACGTTCTAAGAACCACAATAAAAACGGTGTCGGTCTGCGGCTGATGCGCACCTTGGCAGGCGGAGACAGGCAACCCAAGGCGGTGCTGCTGCACCACCCTCCCCTTATCGATGCTGGCGTGGCCCTGCGGTCGGGCCACGCTTGAAACCGCGAGAGGACGGCGATGGCGTCCTCTCTTCTAGCGGGTTCGCCTGCTATATCAGTTCCGCTGTTTCGGCTTGCCTCTGCTTGACAGGAGTGATCTTGAACCAGATGGAGTACATCGCCGGCAGGAACACCAGCGTCATGATGGTGCCGACAAATGTACCGCCGATCAGTGTATAGGCCAGGGTCCCCCAGAAGACCGAGTGCGTCAGGGGGATGAACGCCAGGATGGCTGCCAACGCTGTCAGCAATACCGGGCGGGCGCGCTGTACCGTGGCTTCGATCACTGCATGGAGCGGGTCCAGTCCTTCTTGTGCGTTGTGATGGATTTGCCCGATCAGAATCAGCGTATTACGCATCAGGATGCCCGAAAGTGCGATCAGGCCGACCAGGGCGTTGATTCCGAACGGTTGCTGGAAGATCAGCAATGTCGGCACCACGCCAATCAATCCCAGCGGCGCGGTGAGGAACACCATGATCATCGCCGAGACCGAGCGTACCTGCAGGATGATGATCAGCAGCGTGACGGCAATCATGATCGGGAGCAGCGGCAAGATCGCCTGGCCAGCCTTGCCCGACTCCTCGATGGCCCCCGCCTGCTCGATACGATACCCGGCAGGCAAGGTGTCGATGACCGGCTGCAGCTCCTTCATGATCACGCTCGAGACGTCCGGTGGCTGCAAGCCTTCGGCAATGTCGCCGCGCACGGTAATGGTCGGGGTGCGGTCACGACGCCGAAGGATCGGATCCTCCATGCGCACATCCACCTCTCCAACCTGGGACAGGGGGATACGCTGACCCGCCGCTCCCACCAATGTGAAGCCTTCAATCCGGGCGGGGTCGAGCCGGATGTCGCCCGCGGCGCGCCCCACCACCTGCACTGAACGAATATCTTCACGAACCGCCGTGATCGGCACCCCGGCCAGCAGGAACTGCAACTGCTGGGCGACTGCACTGGATGTCAGGCCAACCGCCTGCAAACGATCCTGATCCAGGCTGAAATGCAGCGTCGGCGTCAGTGGTCCCCAGTCGCGATTGACCGTCCTCATCATCGGGCTTGCTTGCATGACTTCTTGTACCCGGCCGGCAATCTCGCGCAGCTTCATCGGGTCAGGCCCCATTACCCTGTAGGCGACGGGGAATGGCGAATACGGACCAAACACCAACTGCGTAACCCTGACCCGCGCTTGCGGGGCAAGCCCTTCAGCAATGGCCTCGCGCAGACGGAACTTGAGGGCCTCGCGCGCCTCCTGGCTGTCCGTCAACACCACGATCTTGGCGAACGAGGGATCGGGGAGCTCCGGCGCCATCGCCAGGTAGAAGCGCGGCGCGCCTTGCCCGATATAGGCCGTGACAATTTTTGCTTCATCCTGTTTGTGCAGCCAGGCCTCGACCTTTGCGGCAGTGGCACTGGTCTGCTCGATGGAGGTTCCATAGGGCATTTGCACTTCGACCAGCACCTCGGGACGGTCCGAGGTGGGGAAGAACTGCTTCTTGACCAGGCTCATGCCGAGAATCGCCACGACAAACGCCGCGATAACCGTGCCGGCCACCAGCCATTTACGGGCGATGACCCGCGTCAGAATCCGGCGAAAGCGATTGTAATTAGGGGTGTCGTAGATGGCCGCATGGCCACCTTCGACCGGCTTGATGTCCGGCAACATTTTCACCCCCAGATAGGGGGTAAAGGCCACCGCGACCACCCAGGAGGCGATCAGGGCAATGCCCACGATCCAGAACATGTTGCTGGTGTACTCGCCGGCGGTGGACTGGGCGAAGCCGTTGGGCAAAAAGCCGATGGCGGTCACCAGCGTACCGGAGAGCATCGGCGCGGCCGTATGACTCCAGGCGTACGCGGAGGCTTTGATGCGGTCGTAGCCCTCCTCCATTTTCACCACCATCATCTCGATGGCTATGATGGCGTCGTCCACCAGCAGGCCAAGCGCCAGAATCAGCGACCCGAGGGTAATACGGTCAAAGTTCTTGCCCGTGGCCGCCATCACCACAAACACCACGGCCAGCGTCAACGGCACAGCGGCGGCCACCACAATACCTACATGCCAGCCCATGCTGAGAAAGCAGACAAGCATCACAACCAACAGGGCGACGAAGAACTTGAGCATGAACTCGTCGACGGCCGAACTGATGTTCACAGACTGATCGGTGACCTTGGCCAGCGTCATGCCCAGCGGCATGCCTTCATTGATTTTGCTCGTCTCGGCGTCCAGCGCCCTGCCCAGGTCCAGGCCGTTCCAGCCGTCTCGCATCACGACGCCCAACAACAGAGCCTCTTCCCCGTTATTACGCACAAGGAAGGTTGCTGGATCTTCATAGCCCCGTTCGACAGTTGCCACGTCAGAGAGCTTGAGCGTGCGCCCCTGGACCACAATCGGAGTGTCACGAATCTTCTGCACCTTATCGAAGGCACCGTCGAGACGAAGGAAGACCTGCGGCCCGTCGGTTTCAATCGAGCCGGCAGGCGTGAGCGCGTTCTGATTGTTCAGCGCGGCAAAAATATCCTGGGCAGAAACGCCCAGCGTGGCCAGTCGATCATGGGAGAAGGAGACAAAGATGCGTTCGGCCTGCTCGCCGATGATGTTGACCTTCTTCACGCCTGGCACGTGCAGCAGGCGCTGGCGCAACGACTCCGCATCACGCACCAACAGCCGCTGCGGCTCGCCTTTGGCTTTCAAGGCGAAAAGCGCAAATGTCACGTCTGAGAACTCGTCGTTGACCATTGGGCCAATGACACCCGCCGGCAGCTTGATGGCCTCGTCGTCGAGCTTTTTACGCGCCTGATAGAACTCTTCCTGCACTTGCGAGGGCGGCGTGCTGTCAAGCAACGACACCATCGTGAACGCGAGACCTGGACGCGTGTAGGTTTCCGTGCGGTCGTACCATTTCAGTTCCTGCAGGCGTTTTTCCAGGGGCTCCGCAACCTGGTCCTGCATCTCCTGCGCCGTGGCGCCCGGCCATGCGGTAATGACCGTCAGCTGCTTGACCGTAAACGGCGGATCCTCCGCCCGCCCCAGCTTGAAGAACGCCAGGGTGCCAGCAACAGCGATCAGGAAGATCAGGAATACCGTGATCGAACGTTCACGAACGGCGATCGCCGACAGATTGAAGCGCCCCTGGCTCATGGATGGCTCCCGGCAACGTTAACGTCACCCTGCTGAGCCAGCCTCACTTCCTCACCCTCGCGCAGTAGATGCGCGCCCAAGGCCACAATCCGCTCGCCGGCCTTGAGATCGCCGGCAACTTGCGCTGCGTCGTCGCTCAAGCCCAGGACCCGGACAGGTCGCCACGCCACCTTCGCCGGTGTGCCAGCAATGACCCACACGCCAGTGCCCTGGCCCGGGTCATGAATGGCGGCGATCGGCACTTGCAGCACCTGTCCATTGGCGCTGCCCTCGGCGATCCGCAGGGTGACGGTCGAACCCAGCGGCGCATTGGCCAGCGCGCCCTCAAGCACATACCGCGCCTCGAAGGTGCGTGTCATCCGGTCGGCCGAGTCTGAAAGCAACCTCAGCTTCGCTGTAACAGCTTCCGTGGTGTTGCCATACAGCGTCGCCTGCGCGGTAGATCCCGCTGCCGGGCGTAGCGTCTCGGGCAGGTGCACGATGGCTTCGCGCTGCCCTGCCCGCGCCAGTCGCACCACGGGCTGCCCCGGGCTGACGACTTGCCCGGGCTCGGCCAGCGTCTCCACCACCACGCCATCGGAATCGGCAAACAGCACCGCATAACCAGAAGCATTGCGGGCTACGTCAGCCTGCGCTTCGGCGGCGCTGAGCTGCGCCTTTGCGGTATCGGCTGCGGCTTTGACCTGGTCATAGGCCGATGCAGAAATAGCCCCCGCGGCGACCAGGTCGCGATAGCGCGCCTCGTCATCGGCTGTCTGCTTGGCTCGGGCCCGAGCGGCGATGACCGACTCTTGCTGCGCTCGCGCCTGCAATCCCAGGTCGATTGGGTCGAGACGCATGAGCGGTTGACCCCGCTTGACGGTCTGGCCCGTGTCGACCAAGCGCTCAAGTATCTTGCCCGATACCCGAAAACCCAGGTCGCCCTGGACGCGGGCCGCCACGACGCCAGTGAAAGAGCGTGAAACACCGGACGCCCCCTGCACCGCCGAGGACCTCACCAGAGGGGCCTGCGTGCGTGGATCTTCAACGGTGGATGAGTCGCCACACGCCGTCAGGAATAGAGGCAACAGGCAAGCGGCAATGGGGACAGGTCGGAGCCGGCGCATAGGTTCCCTTACTTGAACAATAGGACATGCAGCACATTCTCAGCGTAGTGACCATATCTGTCAATGGTCACACCCTGTGACGTGTCAGGATTCTCTAGGCTCACGCCATAACCGCCGTATTCATTGAGCAAACTTTAGAAGCCGATCAAATTGTGCTGATTGACAGGATGTGACCATAACGTAATATGGTCACAAATATCTTCGATTTAAGGAGCCTCAATGCCTCCCCTCCGCCCCATTGCCCTTTGGGTGAGCGCCAGCTTGATGGCAGGCTGCGCGGTCGGTCCGGACTACCAACGTCCGCATGCCCCGCTGCTGGATCGTTACCTGGGTCAATCTGCCGTCGAGCAGAGGCCTGTGGCGACGCCGGCCAGTCTTGTGGCCTGGTGGGAAGGTTTTGGTGATCCCGTGCTGACCGACTTCGTCTCCAAGGCGCTTGAACAGAACCTGGATCTGGCACAGGCGTCGGCGCGAGTCACGCAGGCTCGGGCAGGATTGGGTGCCGCAAATGCCGCCTTGCTGCCCTCGGGGAACATCAGTGGCCAGGCCGCGCGTTCCTACCAATCGATCGAGACCCCGCTCGGCCAGGTGTTGAACTCAACGCCTGGCTATGATCGGTATGGAAACTCCTACGAGGTTAACCTCGGTGCGGGCTGGGAGGTCGATGTCTTTGGCGGCCTGCGACGCGGACGCGAAGCCGCACTCGCCGAGTACCAGGCTTCCGAGGCGGGCGCCGCCGCCACACGACTGGCCGTCGCTGCGCAGACCGCCGATATCTACATCACCCTCCGCGGATTGCAGGCCCGGCTGGACATTGCCAACCGCCAAGTCAAAACGCAGCAGGGGCTGCTGGAGAAAGTCCGCTTGCTTTACGGCAAGGGCCTCGCTGCCAACTATCAGGTTCAGCAGACCGAGGGCGCGCTATCGCAGGTCCAGGCGACCGTGCCGGTCTTGCAGACCGGCCTGGATGCTGCCATGAATGCACTGGATGTCATGCTCGGTACACCGCCAGGCACTCATCGCGCGCAACTGGCCAATACAGGGAGCATTCCTCTTGCGCCGCAGATAAAGGCCATGGGAACGCCGGCCGATCTGCTACGCCGCAGGCCCGATCTCATCGTCGCCGAGCGCCAGCTTGCGGCTTCCAACGCGCGCATCGGGGTGGCGATTGCCGAGTACTACCCGAAATTCTCCCTCAGCGCATTGCTGGGTAGCGCCACAGCGGTATCCGGCGGCAATCTTTTCACCGGCGGCGCCAATCAGTCGGCGGGCGTGTTGGGCCTGCGCTGGAGACTGTTCGACTTTGGCCGCATAAACGCTCAAATCGATCAAGCCAAGGGCCAGGAAGCCGAAGCACTGGCCACTTACCGCCAGTCCGTACTGCGCGCCACCGAAGATGTCGAGAATGCCTTTTCCGCCCTGGTGAATCGGGAAGTCCAGGCAACCACCCTGAGCGAAGGCGAAGCCTCCCTGACGCAGGCTCGCCAATCGTCGTTCATCGCCTACCAGAAAGGCACCGCCAGCCTGATCGATGTCCTGCACGCCGACGAAACGATGCTGCAGGCTTCCGATGCCCGAGCGCAGGCGCGAACGGAATCGGCACGGGCGGCGGTCGCGGCGTTCAAGGCCCTCGGTGGTGGCTGGCAACCTCCTGACACCCGGTCCGTGGCGACTCGATGACCTGACCTGGCGACGCGGCGCTTTATGCGCACACGCGACTACCCGTTCGAGAGCGGGCTTCGCTTGACCGGCTGGCGAGCATTGATCTGCGTCGTTCTGCTTGCGCGGCGGTTAGCTGCCCAAACGATTCCATAAACCAACCAGAGAACAGCGATATGAAAGCGAGCGAGAATTCCTGGGTGCTCATCACCGGCGCCTCAAGCGGATTTGGCGAGGAGTTTGCCCGGCAATACGCAGCACAAGGGAAATCACTGGTCCTGGTGGCGCGCAGGCTGAGCAGGCTCGAAGCGCTATCGATAGAGTTGCGCGAACGTTTCGGCGTTGAGGTCATCGTCGAGCAAGTAGACCTGTCCTCGATCCCGGCGGTTATCGATCTGCACAAGCGGCTAAGCGAACGCAACATCGTGATCGATGTGCTGATCAACAACGCGGGTCATGGGTTGCAGGGCCCCTTCCTGGAACAGCCCCTGGACAACTCCCTGGCCATGATCGATCTGGATATCGCCAGCTTGACGGCCCTGACACACCTCTTCGCGGCAGACATGCGAACCCGGCAACGTGGCCACATCCTGATGGTCGCCAGCCTGCTGTCTTTTCAGGGCGTGAAGAATTTCGCTGTTTACTCCGCGGCGAAGGCTTATGTGCTTCGCTTCTCCGACGCGCTTCATCGTGAACTCAAAAGCACTGGCGTCGTCGTGACCGCCCTTTGTCCTGGGATGTCGGACACCGGCTTTGCACAAAGCGCCAGGCAGAAAATCACGCCGGCCTTGAAAAGCGTCATGATGCAGCCCGAGCCCGTTGTACGTGCAGGAATCCGTGCGCTGCAAGCCGGACGTATGAGTGTCGTGCCAGGTTTTGGCAACAAGGCTATCACCGTCTTGACCTGGGCCACGCCACGCCGATTTCATCAGGAGCTCATGTCGCGCGTCATGGGCGTGTGAGTAGCGACGACGCGGCTTCCCCCGAGAGAAATATGCATTAAAAGGCCGGGAGGTAACCTGCACTCCCGGCCGGCCCCTTATCGTAGAACGACGCCCTATCCTAGAAACGATAGCTGACGGAAGTGCCGAGCCCACTCGCGCTGTTCCTGTACTTGGCACTGTATGCGCCCCGGGTCGCGGAGGTGTCGTTGACCTGCACGCTCTCCTCCCACAGATAGGAATAAGCGACATCGATCGTGACATTGTCCGCCGGAGTCCAGCCAGCCCCGAAGCTGATAACCGTCCGATCGCCCGTTGGAATACGGGGCCCACGATGGGTGTTATTGGCGGGCGACTGGTCGACTGACAAGCCGGCACGAAGTACCCAGTGATCGTTCAGTTTGTACGCCGTACCGATAGCGTGGGCCCACGTATCGTGCCAGTCCTGTTCTTCGGTAACCGTGCCCAGCGAGCCGCTCAATAAAGGAGGCAAGCCCGTGTTCTCGATGGTTAATTCCTTGAAGCGACTCCAGCGGGTCCAGGTGCTCCCCAGATAGAGCGTCCAGTCATTACTGAGCTGATGAGTTACCGAGAAGTCCACCGACTCCGGCGTATCCACATCCAGCGAAGCGTCATAGCTGCGGCCGCTCACCCCCAACACGCTAAAGATGCCGTCGGTGACCTTGGTCTTGGCATCCAGGTGGTAACTGACCTTGGAATGGTAGGTCAATCCGAGGCGAGTTCGATCGGTAGCCTGTACCAGAATGCCGGCGTTGAAACCCAGGGCCGTATCGTCGCCATTGCTTTTGAGTTTTCCGTCGTTGCGCCCAGGACTGAGCGGATTGGGCACCATCCCGGACAACTCGCCGCTGATACGGTTGATGGTGGGACCGAACCCGATCGAAACGGTGTCGTTAAAGGCATAGCTGATGGTGGGCTGGAAGGTGAATGTCGTGACCTCGCTTTTGTTAGCGTAGTAACGCCCTGCAAAGCCGCTGCCATAATCGGTCATCAGGCCGAAAGGCACATAAAACCCGACACCGAATGCCCAGTGCTCATCAATGGGTTTGACGTAGTAGCCCATAGGTACCGTAGTCGTGGGCACCATGTCGCCGTCTTCCTGGCCTGCGAATGTACTGCGGGTCTGGCTGATGTCGGACTTCGCGAAAAGCGCCGCCGCCCCTACGCTGACCTGTTCTCTTTTCAAGCGTGACATGCCCGCCGGATTACCGAAGACCGTGCTCGCATCTTCAGCGGAGGAGGAACGACCGGCAAATCCAGAGCCCATCCCGCTGATGCTCTGTTCATTGAGAGCGAAGCCGCTCGCAGACACATAAGAAGACGCGAGCGCAACAGCGAGCCCAAGTGGGCTCATGAGCAATATTTTTTTCATTATTAGAACTCTAGGGTTATCACCGGGATAAAACAGCAGAAGCAACGGACGCATACTTATCTATGTGACTATTTCAGTCAACAGTCACATAACAGATAAATAAATGCCCTTCGACGGTTGGAGGAAGGGCAAAGTGAAAAGCCTATTGAGCAATACCTCGCCCAGAGCAGCAGGCGTTCGAGCGTTAGCCGAAGATCAAGGCATGAGGCTGCGCAAGATGAGATTGGAGGTGAGCGTGGGCGCCTCTTCGACAAAATCGAGGTTGTACTGCAGCAGTAGAGGATTGACGAATGGCCGCAGAGCAAGATGTATCGCGTCTACTGTCTCGTCCAGGGGCGTCTTGCGTTCAAACTCACCGACCTCTCGCCCTTCACGCACAATCTGCAAAATGAATTGCTTGATCTGTGCGTCATAAATTTGCGAACTGGACCAGCGCTCCGACACAGAAAACGCTGCGATGTCATAGAGTTTCCGATCGTTGAAGAACAGGTTCACACCTGTGGCGATCACCGTTTTGACCAGGCGCCGAAAGCGCTCCGTTGCCGAAAGGGTCTCTCCACTGATGGCCTGTTCAACAGCCGCAACGATTTCTGCCAGGCAATTTGTGCAGATGGCTTCACCGATCGCCTGCTTGGAATCAAAAAACTTGTAAATATAGGCTTTGGAAAAACCGATGGCTTTAGCCAGGTCGGAGACCGTGGTTTTGCCATAGCCGTACTGACTGAAGTGCTCGTTGGCCGCCGCGACAATCTGGTTTCGAATGTCGTGATCGGCTGGGCCACGGGCGCTGGGCGGAGATATCGATGGCTGATTCATGGGAACAGCTTACTCACCCTATTGCGGACTGACAACTTGTGACCGATAAGATATCCAGTCACAAAACGATCGTTCCGAACGCCTTCCTGGGCAACTGGAAAAACTCCGGCCGAACCTGCTCTCAATACAGTCCTCATAAAGCGAAGCCGGTATTCACCAGCCTCCTCGTCAGTCATGTTTGACCAGATTGAGCGCCGGCAAAGGCCCTCCGGGAAATTGCGCGAGTTGCCCTTGTTGCAAGTCGCCCAAGTCGATGCCATGGAACCCCAGTTGCTGGATCAGCTCGCTGACCTGCTGCTTGGCGTGCGCATGCTCTCCGGAGACAAACAACACGCGCTTGCCCCCTTCGGCGTTCGGGTTGGCCAGCAGATTCGGCGATAGATGGTTGAAGGCCTTGACCACGTGGGCGCCGGGTAGCATTTGCGCCACGATCCGGGTGGAAGGTTGGCCTCCCAGGTCAAAGGGCTTGAACAGCGGCGCTTCAATCGGGTTGTTGGTATCCACCACAATCCTTCCTTCCCAGGGTCCCAGCCCGGCCAGTGCCGATGGAATCTTCGACCAGTTCACCGCCAGGAACACCAGGTCTGCGGTAGCCGCTTGCTCGGCGGTAACGGCTTGAGCCTTGGGCCCCAGTTCGGCGATCAGCGATGTGAGGCTTTCAGGGCCACGGCTGTTGGCGATGCTCACGTCCAGGCCGGCCTTCGTCAGTAACCTGGCGATCGCGCTGCCTAGGGCGCCTGCTCCAATGATGCTGATATTCATGCTCATGTCTGGCTCCTCAGGCGGTGAAGCCGCCGTCGATCATCAATTCGGTCGGTCCGGGGTGGACGGTATTCACGGTGATGCCGCGGGGTCCCAGGTCTCGCACCAGGCCTCGGCTGAAGCCCGCCACGGCGCCCTTGGTCAGGGTGTAGGCGAAGGCGTTGTAGGTAATGGCGACAGCAGCGCCGTCCGCGGCCAGGCGTTGGGCAATGGCCGCTCCGATGCTGCGCGAGCCGCCGGTGACGATGGCGATCTTGCCAGAGAGAGGAAGCGTGACAGCGTTCATGGTGTGAGCCTCGAGTGGTGGTTGGTGAGGCTATGAAACGCTTTTCTTTTTCCATCAAGTAGTAGGGAGTGATTAGAATCACTTTCAACGTTTACTTGAAGGTATCGATCATGGAAACCCTGGCCAATCTGCAATCTTTCGTTCGCAGCGCAGAGGCAGGCAGTTTCTCTGCCGCCGCGCGGCGCCTGGGTATCACGCCGGCCGCGGTGAGCAGGAATGTCGCCCAACTGGAAGCCAACCTGGGGGTACGCCTGTTTCAACGCAGTACTCGCCGACTGGCCTTGACCGAGGCTGGGGAGCGTTTTCTGGCTAACGTCGAGGGTGGGCTGGAGACAGTCCAGGCGGCGATTGCCGACGTAACCAGCAATGCCGGAGAACCGGCTGGAGTGCTGCGTATTTCCGCGGCGCCCGCTTTTGGCCGCGACTACCTGCTGCCGTTGATGCCACAGTTCATGAAGCGATATCCGGCGGTGGTTCCCGAGTGGCACTTCGACAATCGCCAGGTGGAGCTGATCGCCGATGGATTTGACGTCGCCATCGGCGGCGGCATCGAGCTTTCGCCCGGGGTGATCGCCCGGGATCTGTCACCGGCGCATTTGGTGCTCGTGGCATCGCCGGACTGTCTGTCCAGGCACCCTCTTGTACGTCGTCCCGAGCAGTTGAATGACCTTGAGCATCTGGCCATGCGCTCGCTACAAAGCGGCAAGGTCCGCGGCTGGACACTGCAAGGCCCCAAGGAACAGCGTGCGGCACTGGAGTTGCGCCCACGGTTGCTGGTCAACGACCCACAAGCACTTTGCCAGAGCGCGCTCATGGGACTGGGCGTCGCGCTATTGGCGATTCCCGACGTGCTTGACCATCTGCAAAGTGGCGCCCTTGAACGGGTACTGCCGGACTGGTATGTCGATGCGGGCCCCATCTCGCTGTACTTCGCTGGGCAGAAACTGCTGCCAGCCAAGACGCGGGTCTTCGTGGACATGCTGGTGAGTCATGCCCGCGAGCAGCAATGGGCGAAACGCTTTGATGCGCGAGGCTAAAGTTGCCCCACAGGTTGGCCAAAAGCAGCCATGCCCTCCTCCCCTTCACCAGCAACGCGGATTTGTGGAGGTCACGAAGAGGTTTCCCGGGGCGCGGAATGGCTGGCCGACCGCGCGGCCGGTGTCCGGGACAGCAAGACAATGCCTACGGCGATCATCACGCCACCCAGCATTTCGTGGGTGGAAAGCATGTCGCCACTGATGGCGAAGGTGATCAGCGCGGCAAAGAAAGGACACAGAAACAGGAAGCCGCTGGTGCGCACGGCGCCGCCCATATGCAGGGCCGCGAACCACAACCCCATGGCCCCCGTCGAAGCGGGAATGGCCAGCCACAGGAACGCAAGCATCGTTTGGGCCGGCAGGCTGAATGACTCGCCACGCCAGGCGGCCAGCAACGCGAGCGCGACCGCCCCAATGAGCATCTGCCAGAACGCCAGCGTCCAGGTATCGACGGCCAAGCGAAAGCGCTTGCTGGCCAGCGTGGCGAGAGCCCAGCAGGTCGAGCCCGCCATGACCAGCGCTTCCGCGGTGCCGATCGCGCCGCTCATCACCGACTGCACACCGATGCAGACCACCACTCCGGCGAAGGCCAGCAGCAGGCCCAGCCAGGCCAGAGGGCGTACCCGCTCCTTGAGCAGGATGCCGGCCAGCAGCGCCACCAGCAGCGGATTGCTGGCCATCAGGATTGCCGCCTTGGATGCACTGGTCTGCGTCAGGCCCATGGTCAGGAACGCCATGACACCGGTCGTCTGCAACAGGCCGATGGTGGTCAGTCGCAGCCAGGGCATGGCCTTGACCGGAACCGCTGTGCCGGCAGCGACCCGGGCACGGTGGCGCAGCCACAACCAGGGCAGCAGCGAGAGAGCCGCCACGAAAAACCGCAGCGCCGCCAGCCACAGCGGCGGCAATTCACTCAGGACAATCTTGCTGGCGACGAAGGACGAGCCTTGCAGAAAGGTGGAGCTGAGGATCAGCAGGAGAAAGCGCCGTTGTGCTGCATGCGAGTCCATGGAGGCCCTATCAATCGTGGCGGCGGACAGTCGGCCGCCGAATCACTTGATAGTGTGTTGCCCCGTCTCTCGTCACGCTTCGCGCAGAAAGACAACCTCTACGTCAAACAGGACAAGCGCACGCCCGGTCAACTACGCAAAGTAGCGGCTGGGCGATGCTCCAAGCAGCCGCTTGAACATGGCCGAGAACGCGCCCGGCGTGTCGTAGCCCATTTCCAGCGCCACAGTCGTCACCGGTTCGCCCGCGGCCAAGCGCGGCAACGCCGCCATCACGCGGGCCTGCTGTCGCCACACTTGAAACGGCACCCCGAGTTCGGCAGTGAACAACCGCGACAGCGTGCGCGCTGTCGCGCCATGCTGGCCGGCCCAGTCGTCCAGCGTGCGATTATCCTGTGGGTTGGCCAGGATCGCTTCGCAGGTGGCCACCAAGCGCTTGTCGCGGCCCGTGGGCAAATGCAGCCCTTGTTCCGGCGACCAGGCAATCTCTTCGAGGATCATGCTCAGGATGCGGCCATCCCGGCTGTCCTCGGAATAATCAAGGGCAATCGTCGCCGCACGCAGGATGAGTTCGCGCAGCAGGTTCGAAACCTGTACCGCACCGGGTTGCCCGGGTGCGCCCGTTGGGCACCGATCCAGGCGAACATACGCCGTGCGCAGTGCCACCGGGCTGCCTCGGGTCTGCATGGCATGGGAGATGCCCGCGGGCATCCACAAGGCGCGTTGCGGCGGCACCAGCCACAGGCCCGTGTCCGTCCGAATTTCCATGACGCCAGAAACCGCGTAGATGAGCTGCCCGCAGGAATGGGCATGCGGCGCCACGGCATACGCGGCCGGATAGTCCTTCGACATGACCACGATGGGGCGGTCTACATTTTCATAGTCGCGCCTATCTACACTTCTAGCCAAAACAGAAACTCGCACGTTGCAATCGTTCAAGGCTACAGGCTGACCCCTTAAAGCGTCTTCATTCGGCTTGCTTCTCACCCAAACATTCACATTCGGTGAACCGATATCTCAATGACGGCGCTGTGCCCTTCGATAAACCTCAATATCGATAGCAGGTTCAAGGGCTCTGGCCGCTCGTAGCCAATAGCCAACGCCTTACATCTCACACAGCCAAATGCGGACATACTTTTCACTGCTGCCTGATAGCTTAAGGCCATCCAGCGGCATGCCCTATAAGCACAGCTGCTGCAGACAAGACACGGAGGTCTGGCAGTCATCATTCATCGAAGGCTGTTTCCATCAGGGACAAGGATCTGAAGCCGGCGACCACCTCATCCTCCATGACCAGCGGTTCGCGCCCATCACTTGATGGCCTGCAGTGCGCGACTTGTGCAGTACGTGCCGGTGTTCTCCCCAATACCCTGTTTCACGATGAGCAGGCGCTTGGGAAACCCACTCGGCACAATGGATTCCGGAAACCATTCAATAAACGGGGCGGACTCCGAAAAGCCAGACGAGTAGGAACTTATATATGGAGATATATCGTATGTCGGCTCAAGAGAACTTTGTTGGCGGATGGACTCCTTACCACGAACTGACTCCAAAGGATCGGGAAGTATTCAAAGAGGCCCTGGCCGGGTTCGTGGGTGTGCAATACACCCCTGAAAAAGTTTCGACCCAAGTCGTCAACGGCACGAACTATCGTTATCTGTCGAAAGCAACGGTGCCTGGCTCGTCGGACAGCTGGCAAGCCGTAGTGGAAATCTACGCGCCTATTAAAGGCAAGCCGCACATCACCCAGATCCACCGGATCTAAGCAGGGATCAAACCCGTCGGGTCGCGCACAGGTTGCGCGGCCCGATGGTTCATCGCGACGCTCTCCTTCCAAGCCCTCCCCCTAAGCCGTAGCCAGCCCATAAACCCCGCCTTGTCTGTCACTCGTTGCAGTTGCTCGACGCCTCCCAGCCCGCGTTATTGCGCATTCCTCTGGAATACTTGCCTGATCCTCTGAGCTTGCCGGGTATCGGATAGGAAACCCTTGGCCCCTGGGCTAGAGTCCGATCACTAGGAGCCAGCCGCCATGACCCAAGCCCGCGCCGGCCAGGCATCGCCCCTGGCACACACCCTCGACACCTCCTCGCATTTTCTCTCGCTGCCCCGTGCGCCGGCCCACTCCGACGTGCTCGCGGCCAGCCCGGCGCACGGGGCAGCGGATTGGCGTATCCGCCCCTTTACCCGCGTTTCTTGAGCAAGGACGCGCCTGGTGGCGCCTCCTGAAGAAAAAACAAAGACACACCAACCGATGATCAGCAGGTGAGCCATGGAACTACGAATCAACCAGAAGACCTATCAGGTCGATGCCGACGCCGACACGCCGTTGCTGTGGGTGATCCGCGATGACCTGGGCCTGACCGGCACCAAGTACGGCTGCGGCCTGGCCCAGTGCGGCGCTTGTTCGGTGCTGGTGGACGGCAATGTGGTACGCGCCTGCGTCACCCCGGTGGCGGGTGTGGTCGGCCGCGAGGTCACCACCATCGAGGCGATCGAGGCGGACGCAGTCGGCAAGCGCGTGGTCGCCGCCTGGGTCGAGCACCAGGTGGCCCAGTGCGGCTACTGCCAGTCCGGGCAGGTCATGGCGGCCACCGCGCTGCTCAAGCACAGCCCCGCGCCCAGCGATGCGCAGATCGAAGCGGCGATGGTCAACCTGTGCCGCTGCGGCACCTACAACGCCATCCATGCCGCCGTGCATGACCTGGCCGCCCAGCCTGCCAAGAAGGAAAGCGCCTGATGAACAAGCCCATCGATTTCGCTGAAGACCTCCTGGACCTGCCGCTGGACGAACCGGTCAACCTGTCCCGCCGGCGCTTTCTGAGCGGTGCCGCCGTGGGCGCGCTGGTGCTCGGTTTCGGCCTGCCGCTGGGTTCGGCCAGGGTCCTGGCCGCCACGGCGAGCACCGCGGAACGCGGGACCCAGGTGCCGGCGTTCCTGGAGATTCGCCCGGACGGCAGCGTGCGCCTGCTCAGCCCCTTCATGGAAGGCGGACAAGGCACCCACACCGCCATGGCGCAGATCGTCGGTGAAGAGCTGGACGCCGACCCCGCCACCTTCGTGGTCGAGGCCGCGCCGCCTGGCGAGGCCTACGTGGTCATGGAGAACGGCATGCGCATCACCGGCGGCAGCATGTCGGTGCGCATGAGCTACCCGACCATGCGCCGCCTGGGGGCCCTGGCCCGGGCCATGCTGCTGCAGGCCGGTGCCGAGCAACTGGGCGTACCGCTGGCCGAGCTGTCCACCGAGCCTGGCCGGGTGCTGCATGCCACTTCCGGCCGCTCCCTGGGTTACGGTGAATTGGCCGGTCGCGCCCTGGACATGCCGGTGCCCGACCCGGCCAGCATCACCCTGCGCGACCCGAGCCAGTTCCGCTGGATCGGCAAGCCGGTACGGCGCGTCGATGCCTACGAGAAATCCACCGGCAAGGCGCTGTACAGCATCGACCTGAAGGTCGACGGCATGCTCCACGCCGCCGTGCAGCACGCGCCGCGCCTGGGCATGACCGTGGGCAGCCTGCGCAACGAGGCCCAGGTCAAGGCCATGAAAGGCGTGCACTCCGTTCACCAGCTGCCCGGCGCGGTGGCGGTGGTCGCCGAACGCTGGTGGCACGCCAAGCGCGCGGTGGAAGCCATCCAGGTCGACTGGCAGGAAGCGTCCGCCGATTCGAAGGTACGGCCAATGCCCGCTGATTTTTCCAGCGATGGGTTCCGCGACTTTCTCGCCGCCCAGCAAGGCCCGGCCCGCGACGACGAAAACGAAGGCGACGTGGCCGCCGCCCTGGCCAGTGCCAAGACCCGGGTCGAGGCCACCTACCACAACCAGTACCTCAACCACGCCCAGCTGGAGCCGCCTTCGGCCCTGGCGCGCTTCAATCCCGACGGTTCGCTGGAGGTCTGGCTGCCCAACCAGGCGCCGGACATGTTCCGTGCCGACATCGCCAAGCGCACCGGTCTCGATCCCTCGCGGATCACCCTGCACTCGCCGCTGCTGGGCGGCTTTTTCGGCCGGCACTTTCTCTATGACTCGGCCAGTCCCTACCCGCAGGCCATCGCCCTGGCCAAGGCCGTCGGCCGCCCGGTCAAGCTGATCTGGAGCCGCGAGGAAGAGTTCCTGCGTGACGTGCTGCGCCCGGTCGCCGTGGTCAAGTTCCAGGCCGCGCTGGATGCCCAAGGGCTGCCGCTGGCCATCGAAGCGGTGAGCGCCACCGAAGGCCCCACCGAGGCCATCGCCGGCAAACAGGGCGAGAAACTCGACCCCTCCGCCCTCGAAGGTTTGTCGGGCAAGTCCTACGCCATTGCCAACAAACGCATCGCGCAGATCTACGTCAAGGGGCCGGCCATGCTCGGCTACTGGCGCTCGGTGGGCAATTCGCTCAACGACTTCTTCTACGAAGCCTTCCTCGACGAACTGGCGGACAAAGGCGGTCGCGACCCGTACGAGCTACGCCAGCACCTGCTGCGCGACAACCCGCGCCTGACCACGTTGCTGCAGGCGGTGGGCGAACTGTCCGGCGGCTGGAAGCGCGGCCCGTTCACCGCCGAGGACGGCACTCGCCGCGCCCGCGGCGTGGCCATGGCCTCGCCGTTCGGCTCGCACACGGCGGCGATCGCCGAAGTGTCGATCGAAAATGGCCAGGTCAAGGTCCACGACATCTGGCAGGCCATCGACCCGGGCAGCATCGTCAACCCGGCGATCGTCGAGGCCCAGGTCAATGGCGCCGTGGCCCTGGGGTTGTCCCAGACATTGGTGGAAGAAGCGGTGTACGTGGACGGCAAGCCCCGGGCGCGCAACTACGACCTGTACCCGATCCTGCCGCCTTCACGCATGGCGCGGGTGCATGTACGGATTGTCGAGAGTGGCGAAAAGATGGGCGGCGTCGGCGAACCCCCACTGCCCGCGGTGGCGCCGGCGGTGGCCAACGCGGTGGCGCGGCTGACCGGCCAGCGCATCCGTAGCCTGCCATTGAGCCGATACACTTTCAGCTGACCGACAAGGACTGCCCATGAATAACCGCCGATTCGCAAGAACCGCAGGCTGGCTGGCCTTGCCGTGCCTGGTCGCGGCAGGCCTGCTGGCCTGGTATGTCACCCGCGAGCCCGCCTCGCCCTTCGAGCAGGAACAGGCCGCGGCGACCCGCTTCGACCCCGCCTTGGTGAGCCGCGGCGAGTACGTCGCCCGGGTCAGCGATTGCGTGGCCTGCCACAGCCTGCCGGGCAAGGCGCCCTTTGCCGGCGGCCTGGAAATGGCCACGCCGCTGGGCGCCATCCACGCCACCAACGTCACCCCCGACCGGGACACCGGCATCGGCGCCTACAGCCTGGCCGACTTCGACCGCGCCGTGCGCCATGGCGTCGCCCCGGGCGGTCGGCGCCTCTACCCGGCCATGCCCTACCCGTCCTACGTCAAGCTCAGCGACGATGACATGCGCGCGCTGTACGCGTTCTTCATGAAAGGCGTGCAACCGGCCAGCCAGCCCAACGTCCCCAGCGCTATCCCCTGGCCGCTGAACATGCGCTGGCCCATCGCGCTGTGGAACGGCCTGTTCGCCCCGAGCACGCCCTACGCGGCCAAACCGGCGCAGGATGCGTTGTGGAACCGCGGCGCCTACATCGTCCAGGGGCCGGGCCACTGCGGCAGCTGCCACACTCCGCGCGGCCTGGCGTTCAACGAGCAGGCCCTGGACGAGTCCGGCGCGCCGTTCCTCGCCGGCGCCCTGCTCGACGGCTGGTATGCGCCGAGCCTGCGCCAGGACGCCAACACCGGCCTGGGCCGCTGGAGCGAGCCGCAGATCGTGCAGTTCCTCAAGACCGGGCGTAACCAGCACGCGGTGGTCTACGGCTCGATGACCGAGGCGTTCAACAACTCCACCCAGTTCATGGCCGACGAGGACCTGGCCGCGATCGCCCGCTACCTCAAGTCGCTGCCCGGCGATCCGCAGCGCGACGGTACGCCCTGGCAGTACCAGGCCGTGTCCGCCGCCACCCGCCTGGACAGCCCCGGAGCCCATACCTACGTGACCCGCTGCGCCTCCTGCCATGGCCTGGACGGCCAGGGCCAGGCCGAGTGGATGCCGCCTTTGGCGGGCGCCACTTCGGCACTGGCCAAGGAAAACGCGTCGGCGATCAATATCACCCTCAACGGCTCGCAGCGCGTGGTCGCCGCCGGCGTCCCGGATGCCTACCGCATGCCGGCCTTTCGCGAGCAGTTGTCGGACCGGGAAATCGCCGAGGTCCTGAGCTTCGTGCGCGGCACCTGGGGTAACCAGGGTGGCGCGGTCGACGCGCAAGCGGTCGGCCGGCTGCGCGGGCATACCGACCCGGCCAGCAGCAGCCCGATCATCCTGCATATGCGCTGAAAGAAGGAGTGACGTGCTGGCGATCCCCCTGGCCAGGAGCGGATCCGCCAGCAGCCCCTCCCCTGAACAACCGAGGCCCCCATGGAAAGCATCGATCTACTGGTCCTGAGCACCGCCCATGACTGGCTCCAGGCCGGCCACCGCGTGCTGCTCGCCACCGTGGCCCGCACCTGGGGCTCCTCGCCCCGCCCCGTGGGCTCGATGATGGCCCTGCGCGGCGATGGTCGGGTGGTCGGCAGCGTGTCGGGAGGCTGCATCGAGGACGACCTGATCCACCGCTACACCAACGCCTACGATGGCAGCGGCCTGCCGGACGGGCCGCCGCAGGTGGTGCGCTACGGCATCAGCGCCGACGAAGCGCACCGCTTTGGCCTGCCCTGTGGCGGCACGCTGGAACTGATCCTCGAATTCACCCCATCGAGGGATGCCCTCGAACGGCTGCTGGCCCGACTCAACGCCGGCAAGCTGGTGCGCCGCAGCCTGGACCTGGGCAGCGGCCAGGTGTCCCTGACCATCAGCGCCACCCCGGAGCAGTTCATCTTCGATGGCCGGCAGATGCTCAACACCCTGGGCCCCGGCTACCGCCTGCTGCTGATCGGGGCCGGCGCGCTGGCCGAATACCTGGCGACCATGGCGCTGTTCAACGGTTTCCGGGTCGCGGTCTGCGACCCCCGCCCCGAATACATCGGCGGCTGGAATGTGGCGGGCGTGGAACAGTTGGTCGGCATGCCGGACGACATCGTCCGCGAGTTCGCCCCGGACCTGCGCACCTGCATCGTCGCCGTCAGCCACGACCCCAAGCTCGACGACCTGGCCCTGCTCGAGGCCCTGCACAGCCCGGCCTTCTACATCGGCGCCATCGGTTCGCGGCGCAACAGCCAGCTGCGCCGCGAACGCCTGATCGAACACTTCGGCGAAACCGAAGCCTCGCTCCAGCGCCTGCACGGCCCCATCGGCATCTACATCGGCAGCAAGACCCCCGCCGAGATCGCCGTGAGCGTCATGGCCGAGATCCTCGCCGCCAAGAATGCTGTCGCCCTGCCCCGCACCCTTGACGTTTCGAACGCCAAGCAAGCCCGCGAGCAAGAGGCGCCCGTGGCCTGATCGAGACCATCGCTCTCGAAATCCCAGGCGGACAGCGGCCCCCGCGCTGCCTGGGGGCCAGGTATTCTGCCGGAGGTATCCAGGTGGTCATTTCCCGGCCCCGGAGGCTGGCTTGACCAGCATCAGGCTGCAGGTGGCATGGTGCAGCAAGTTCTCGGCGGTAGTGCCGACGAACATCTCGGCGCCGTGGCGGCAGGCCGTGCCCAGCACAACCATGTCGAAGGTGTTCCGGCGGGCGAATTGCTCGATCGCCTGATGGGGAATGCCAGCCAGCGAATGTCGGCGGCTCTCCTCGATGCCATGACGCTCGGCAAGCAGATCGAAGGCCTCTTGCTGGGCATCGTTGACCGCATCGCGCAAGCTGGCGTCCAGGCTCGAGGTCGGCACACTCGTCAGCGCGTCGCCCACCACCGACCAGTTGCTGACATTGAGCAGGTGCAAGGTCGCGCCGCAGGACGTTGCCAGCGTCGAGGCCAGGTCGAGAATCCGTTCGTTGAGCCCATGGGTCAGGGCTTCCAGGTGGGACAGGTCGATGGCGGCGAGGATCTTCAGCGGCTTGGGGTTTTCCGCGCGGCTGACCAGGTGCAAGGAAGCGGGACAATCACGCAGCAGCAGCCAGTCCAGAGGCCGGTGGAAGACCCGGTCGAGTGCCGGCACCCGTTGCACATCCTTGATCACCAGGTCCGGGTGGAAGTCGTTCACGTACTCAAGCACGTGGGCCGGGCTCAACCTGGCCCAGACCACTTCAGTGGTCACCCGCAAGCCCTCGCTGCGTTGAAAGCGCGCCTGCTGTTCAAGCCAGTGGCGGTGCACCTGCAGGTAACCTTCCCGGGCCTGGCTCATGGCGTCGTGGTCGAACAGGCCGGCCACCGCCAACGCGTTGACATGATCGAAAGCGACAATGTGCAACATCGCCCCGGTTGCGCTGGCCAGCGCCTGCGCCCGGTCGAACGCCGGGGTGCGGGTCATCTCGATGGGGGCAATGAGCAATAAACGCTGGATTCTCAACATCGCACACCTCGTCCTGGTAACGCTTCACCGGCCTTACTACTCCTGCTCTGCCCGAAGCCTGCTCCGACGCCCTCCCCTAGACCGCCAGAACGCTGCAAGGCACCTGATACAGAATATGTTCGATCGTGCTGCCCACCAGCTTGGCCCGCCCGCGGGACTGGTGCCTGCCCATCACGATCACATCCACCTCCTGCGCGTGGGCAAACTCGCTCAGCACCGAGACGGGTGGGCCCTTGATGAAGTGTCGACAGTCGGCAGGCACGCCGAAGCGCTCGGCCAGTCCGAGGAAGGATTGTTCCAGATCCTCGCGCAGCTTGCGGGTAAGGTCCGCCAGGGTCAGGCCGACGCCGCTCATATTTTCCAGAAAGGCCGCGGAGATATCACAGGCGGACAGCAGGTGCAGCTCGGCACCGCACTGCAAGGCGAGACTGGAAGCCTCATGGATGATCCGTTCATTGAGTTCGTTGTCCGCAGGCTTGGTGTCCGACACTTCGACCGCGGCCACGACTTTGCGCGGCAAGACGCAACCATTCCCGCCAGTCAGATACACCGGTATCGGGCAATGGCGCAGCAAGTGCCAGTCCAGGGGGGTGAAGAGCGCGCGCCTGAGCCGCGGCTCATGCTCTATCTGCTTGATCAACAGGTCGGGCTGCATTTCCACGACATGGTCGAGGATGCCTTGCTGCATGTCATCGACCCATGCCACCTCCATCGTCACGGCCAGCCCCTGGCCATGCAGGTCTTCTACCTGGGCCTTGAGCCAGTCGCGATGGTCCTGCAAGTAGCTTTCCCGGGCCTGTTTGCGATCGCCCTCTTCGAGCAACCACAGCATATCCAGCGACCTCATCAAGGCCGCGATATGCAGGCTGGCACCGCTGACCCGGGCCAGGGCCGCGGCGTGCTCTATGGCATGGGAATGGCGTTGAGCCGGGTTGATGATCAGCAGCAACCGTTGGTACTGGCTCATGATCGACCTCCAGACAGGTGGGCTTCGATGCCAGGTGCCCGTTGATGAAGGCAGCCGTTGCGCCCTCGCGGGATCGGCATCAGTGTCGACCCAGACTCCTCCCTGCGCGCCTCCAGGGTTCTGATCTATGTCAGATCCCCGCGCAAGACGGCGAAAAGCGCCCCTGTGCAGATAAACCTGAGCATCCGCCCCTGGCGCGTCCTGCCTGCGCCCGATGAGGTCTTTCCCCATTCGTCGCCTGCTTTTCGCCAGCAGCCGAGCGGCCCGCTCTGGCAAGGCACAGGAACTATGCTTCACCCATCTGGAAAGGGGTCTCATGGCATGCCAGACACCCGAACGCCTCCCAACCCTCACCTCAAGGCTGCCTGTGCCAACTGCAGCGTCCTGGAGCTGTGCCTGCCGCTGGGCCTGAGCGGGCAGGAAATCGAGCGCCTGGACACCCTGATCGTGCAACGCTTCAAGGTCAGGAAAGGCGTCGCCCTCTATCGCGCCGGCGATCCATTGCGCTCGCTGTATGCCGTGCGTATCGGCTCGTTCAAGACCAGTGTGCTTTCACTCGATGGGCGCGAGCAGGTCACCGGATTCCAGATGCCGGGCGAAATGCTTGGCCTGGACGCCATCAGCACCGACACGCACATCTGTAACGCGCTGGCCCTCGAGGACAGCGAAGTCTGCCCGATCCATTTCGCTCACCTGGAAAAACTCGCCCTGGAACTGCCATCGCTGCAGCACAACCTGAACCGGATCCTCAGCCGCGAGATCGTGCGCGATCACGACATGCTGATGATGCTGGGCAATATGAACTCCGACGAACGCCTGGCGGCCTTCCTGCTGAACCTGTCGCAACGCCTGAGCCTGCGTGGCTACTCGCCCCGGGACTTCATCCTGAAGATGCGCCGCGAGGAGATCGGCTCCTACCTGGGGCTGAGGCTGGAAACCATTTGCCGGGGCATCGCGCATCTGCGGGACCAGGGGCTGGCGGAAATTTCCAGGCGGGAAGTCAAGGTCCTGAACCTGGAGGGGCTCAAGCAATTGGTCGCAGGTTGCCACCGCTCGGCCCCGCGCTGACCCCTGGCAAACCCGGAGAATCGTCATGCGCGCCATGGTCCTGCATACCCCCGGCGAACCGCTGCGACAGGAACAACGCCCGGTCCCGACACCCGCCCCCCGGCAACTGCTGATCAAGGTCCTGGCCTGCGGCGTCTGTCGCACCGACCTGCACCTGGTCGATGGCGAGTTGCCCCAGGCGTTGCTGCCACGGGTGCCGGGGCACGAAATCGTTGGCCAGGTGACCGCGGTGGGCGCCGGCGTCGCGCCCGGCTGGATCGGCCAGCGAGTGGGCGTCCCGTGGCTCGGCTGGACATGCGGCGAATGCGAATTCTGCCGCACGGGCCGGGAAAACCTGTGCGACCAGGCGCAATTTACCGGCTGTCACCTGGACGGCGGCTACGCCGACTACACGGTCGCCGACGCCCGTTTCTGCCTGCCGATTCCCGAAGCGCTCTCGGCCACCCAGGCCGCGCCGTTGCTGTGTGCCGGACTGATCGGTTTTCGGGCGCTGCGGATGGCCGGGAACGCGCGCCACCTGGGCCTCTACGGTTTCGGAGCGGCGGCGCACCTGGCGACTCAGGTGGCGTTGGGCCGGGGGCAGCAGGTGTATGCCTTCACCCGGCCCGGTGACCGCACGGGCCAGGACTATGCCCGGTCGCTGGGGGCCCGTTGGGCCGGTCCCTCGGATCAAGCACCGCCGCACCCGCTCGATGCCAGCCTGATCTTCGCCCCCGTCGGCTCGCTGGTGCCGGCGGCGCTGGCGGTCACGGTCAAGGGCGGCTGCGTGATTTGCGCCGGCATCCACATGAGCGATATCCCGGCATTCCCTTATCGACTGCTCTGGGGCGAACGCAGCGTGCGCTCGGTGGCCAACCTGACCCGAGAAGACGGCAGCGCATTTTTCGCAGAATTGCAGCACACCCCCGTCCACTGCGACGTCACCTGCTTCGCCCTGGAGAATGCCAATCAGGCCCTGGCGCGCCTGCGGGCCGGTCAGTTCAACGGGGCGATCGTGCTCACGCCGTGACGCCCGGGCCGCTCACCTGACCGCCAGAATACTGCCCGGCACCGAGTACAGCGCCCGTTCGGTCGTGCTGCCGATCAAGCGGTCGATCCGCACCTTGAGGTACATCAGATCCCACTCGATGAGCGACACCTGTCGCCGGTGTCTGATCCAGATCAGATCCGCCTGTCATCAGCAGGGTAAAACGAAGCGAACCGCGTGTGCCCTGCCGCGCGGCCCCTGTCGGCCATATGGAGAACCCCATCATGCTCACTGTCAAAAACCACAACGAACGGGCCGCCGCCGTCTACGCCGCGGTCCCCGGAGAACACTGGATCGAAACGCTGAAGGACGGCCACCATGTGCTGATCCGGCCACTGGCGGAAAAGGACCGCGCGCGGGAGTACGCCTTTATCCGGCGCCTGTCTCCCGAATCCAGGCACCTGCGTTTCCTCGCCCAGATCAGCGACCCCAGTGGCGCCCTGCTCGATCAGTTGATGCACACCGACGGCAAGCAGCACATGGCCTACGTCGCGCTGGCTCACGAGAATGGACAACTGGTCGAGATCGGCATCAGCCGCTACGCCGCCACGGGGGAGCACGAATGCGAATGCGCAGTAACCGTCGCCGACGAATGGACGCACCTGGGCCTGGGAACTCTATTGATGGAGCATCTGATCAAGGCTGCCCGCAAGAACGGCTTTCGCCAGATGTATTCGGTCGACGCCGCCAGCAACGTCTCCATGCGCGACCTGGCCAGGGCCCTGGGGTTCGAACGGAGCCACGATCCCGACGACAGCCACCAGGTCATCCATCGCCTCCACCTGTAAAACCCGCGCCCCGTGGCGTACCGGGCAGCGGGCCGCCGCGGACGCGTTGCCGTCAATTACTCCTGGGAGAGTCGTCATGTCCGAGCAATCACGTTTCATGCTGGTCGCCTCGCCGCTGATGGAGAACAGCCCCGCCTTCGATCGGGCCGCCGCCCTGGCCAGGGCCGAAGACGCAGCCCTGCACATCGTCGCCTTCGACTACCTGGAAGGCCTGGCCACGGCCAGCCTGGTCAACGAACAGGCCCTGGAGCAGATGCGCCTGGGTTATGTCGAACGCCATCGCCAGTGGCTCGAAGAGCAGGCCCGGCCGCTGCGCAAACTGGGTGTCACCGTCACCACTGAAGTGATATGGGTCGAAAGCCCGCTGCAGGAAATCCTGACGCACCTCAAAGAACAGCCCATGGCCCTGCTGATCAAGGCCCTGGAGCATCAATCGCGGCTGTCGAGGGTGTTCTTCACGCCCCTGGATATCCACTTGCTGCGCGAGTGCCCGGTGCCCCTGCATTTTGTCAGCCACCTACAGCATGCATTGCCACGCAAGATCGTCGCGGCGGTCGACCCGTTCCATCGCGATGACCAGTACCAGGACTTCAACGACCGGATACTGCATGAGGCGAGCAAACTGGCCAGCGCCTGCAACGCCGAGCTCGACGTGGTCTATGCCCATGACCTGTCCTCCATCGGCGCGGACGAATTCAACTTCGACCAGAGTTCGACGTTTTTCTCGACAAGCAAGGCCAAGACCCTGTTCGACGCGCAGGCCGCGGCCTTCGACGAACTGGCCGAACGCAACGGCATTGCGCCGGAACGCCAGCACATGATCATGGGCAGCCCGGCCAAGGTCCTTGCCAGTTACGTCGCAGCCTATGACATCGACGTGATTGTCATGGGCAGGGTTGGCCATCGCGGTGGCTTGGGGGGCCTGATCGGCAGCACGGCAGAGCAGTTGCTGTACCAGCTGCCTTGCAGCGCATGGGTGGTTTCACCCCAGCTGCCGATGGCTGAATAAAGCCTTTGTCAGGATGCTTGCCCGCGCGCGCCAGGCCGGCAACCTCGCGGCTTTGCCGGTCAGCCAGCGCGGCGCGCCAGTTGCGTGAGGTAGGCGCAGAACATGTCTGCCATCGCGTCGGCGTAGGTCTTGATCTCTGCGGCGGTGCGCGGGCTTTCTGAAAAGTCCTTGCCCACGCTGCTGAGCGTGGCGGTGATCAAGTCGCTGGCCAGGGCGCGGGTTGCCTGCGGCGCCTCGGGCAGCGCCTCCTCCATGAAAGCCTGGAAGATCCTCTCTCCTTGCGCCTTCACGGCCTGCGCTTCGGGGGCGTCGCGGTACAGCGGCGCGGCGTCGTTGAGCGCCACACGCATCCTGGCTTCCTCGCACTCGGACTGGATAAACACCTGGACCAGCACCCGCAGCCGCTCCATCGGGGCTTTGCCACCCTCTTCGAGGATGCTGCGCAGCATCTCTGTGGTCTGTTGCCACTCATCGCTTTGCAGGCGGAACAGGATCGCCGCCTTGTTCGGGAAATATTGATACAGCGAACCGATGCTGACGCCGGCCTTCTCGGCCACCCGCGCAGTGGTGAAGCGCTGCGCGCCTTCCTTGGCCAAAACCTGAGTAGCGGCTTCCAGGATCGCCGCCACCAGCTCCGTCGAGCGTGCCTGTTTAGGCGCTTTGCGCGAGGAAACCTGCGGGGTCCGGCGGTTGCTCATGATGGCCCGACAGGGCCGCAGCCAATGCGAATAGCGGAGGGGGTCACTTGCTCATATCCTCTGAATGCGACGAATTGATCGCATTTTAGCCACGCGCCGCAAGGCGTCAACTTCGGACGGGATGCCCCCATGACCAGCACATTGACCACCTCCCCACTCGCGCCCCGGCTCGATCGCCTGTTCGAGCAGGCCAATACGGCGATCAGCCCGGCCGTCGCCGGCATCTCTCGCGAGGAACGCGAGCGCCTGATGCACAGCAAGACCGAATACCTGGATTTCTATGGCCACCTGAAAGACCTCTGGCTGCCCGTTTCCCGCGAGACCGGCGGGCTGCTGTACATGCTGGCGCGCAGCACCCGGGCCCGGCACATCGTCGAGTTCGGCACCTCGTTCGGCATCTCGACCCTGCACCTGGCGGCGGCCATCCGCGACAACGGCGGCGGCCGCCTGATCGGCAGCGAGTTCGAGGCGTCCAAGGTGCAACGGGCGCGCCAGCACCTGCTCGAAGGCGGCCTGGCCGACCTGGTGGAAATCCGCGAGGGCGACGCCCTCAAGACCCTGGCGGTCGATCTCCCCGAGTCCATCGACCTGCTCCTGCTCGACGGCGCCAAGGCGCTGTATGCCGATATCCTGGCCCTGGTCGAAAGCCGCCTGCGGCCGGGCGCGCTGATCGTCGCCGACAACACGGACTACTGCCCGGACTACCTGGCCCGGGTCCGTTCGCCCGCCAGCGGCTACCTGTCCGTGCCCTTCGGTGGCGACGTGGAACTGTCGATGCGGTTCGCCTGAGTCGCCCCTGGAAGGCGAGGCCCTGGTCAAGATCGGGACCTGATCACCCGCGACTTTGTCACCGAGTCGCGCCACCGCCGCTCAGCGATCCTCGCGCCCTTCCCCCTCCAGCGGATGCTGCGCGAGGTAGCTGTCGACGGCATCGCCGATGGTTGGGAAGAACGCCGCTTCGCCGAAGCGTGCGAACAGCCCGAACCGCTTCAGCTTGTCCTTGACCGGGTCTTTCATCTGGGCCACGCACAGCTTGATGCCGGCCTGGTGCAGGGTGTCGTCCAGTTCCGCCAGCATGTCGGCGGACGTCACGTCGACGCTGGTCACCGGTTCCGCCGCCACCACCAGCCAGCGCACCGGCGTTGGCGAGGCCGCCACGGCGTCCAGCACCCGGTCATGGAACAGCTCGGCATTGGCGAAGAACAACGGGGCGTCCCAGCGAAACAGCACCACGCCGGGGATCAGGCGCGCGTCGGGATAACGCGTGATGTCGTGATAACCCTTGACCCCTTCCGCCCGCCCCAGGACCGCCGAGTAAGGGCGCCAGCCATCCCACAGGAACTCGATGACGGCAATCACGATGGCCAGGCCGATGCCCTCGATCGCGCCCAGCGCGGCCACGCCGACGGTGCAGACGATGGACAGCCAGCACTCCCATTGCTGGATGCGATAAATCCGCCGCAGGTCGCTGACTTCGATCAGGCCGATGGCCGATGCGATCACCACCGCGGCCAGGGCGCTGGTGGGCAGGCTCTCCAGCAGGTTCGGGGCCAGCACCAGCAGCAAGGCCACGGCCAGGGCGCCTATGACTCCGCTCACCTGGGTCCTGGCGCCGGCGGCCTCGGCCACGGGGGTGCGCGAGGAGCTGCTGCTGATGGCAAAACCCTGGAAAAATCCGGCGGCCAGGTTAGCCACGCCAAGCCCGACCATCTCCTGGTTCGGATCGACATAGCTGTGGGTCCGCGCCGCGTAGACACGGGACAACACGCTGGTATCGGCGAACGAAACCAGGGCCACCGCGCAGCCGCCGATCAGCACCGGGCCGATATCGGCGCGGCTGATCCAGGGGATGGCGAACGCCGGCAGGCCTTGTGGCAGAGAGCCCTGGACCGACACGCCGGCTGTTGCCGCAAGGTCCAGCACCGCGACAGCGACGGTCGCCGCGGTGACGGCGATCAGGATGCCCGGCACCCGCTTACTGTTCTTGAACAGCAGGATCACCGCCAGGGTCGCCGCGCCGACCATGAAGGCGGTCCAGTTGGTCTTGCCCTCCAGCACCGCTGTGGCGATGGCCCACAGGTTGCTCAGCGGCCCGTTGGCCTCGACCGAAAAACCAAAGAACTTCGGCAACTGGCTGATCAAGACCGTCAGCGCGATGCCGTTCATGTAGCCGTAGCGGATCGGCTTGGAAAGCAGCTCGGTGACAAACCCCAGGCGCGCGATGCCGGCCAGGATGCACACCGCCCCGGCCACGATCGCCATCATCCCCGCCAGGGCGACCGCGCGCTGCGGGTCACCGCCGGACAGTGGCAGGACCACGGCGAGGATCACCGCGGCCAGCGAGGAATCCGGTCCCAGTACCAGGATCCGGCTGGGGCCGAACAGCGCATAGGCGAGCAACGGCACGATGGTCGCGTAGAGGCCGTAGATGCCGGGCAGTCCCGACGCCACCGCGTAGGCGATGCCGACAGGCACCAGCACCGTGGTCAGTACCAGCCCGGCCACGAAGTCATGACGCAACCAGGCCACGCGGTATTCGCGCAGCATGCGCAGCCCCGGCAGCCAGCGGCTCCAGCGATGCTGTTCGTCGCCGGCATCCCGGCGGGCGATCCGGCCAGGTTCCGGGACGGGCGGTGAAGACCCCGAATGGTTCATCGGACGCTGGTCCTTGGCGGGTAGACGGGCTGATGCCTGGCGCTCAGAACTGCTGCGGAACCCGTCGCAGCGGATGGTCCGATTCCCGATAGCCGCCCGGCTTCTGGCGTTTGGGCAACACCACTTTCTCCCGTGGTACTTCCTTGTAAGGAATGCGGCTGAGCAGGTCGCTGATGATGTTGAGACGCGCGCGGCGCTTGTCGTTGGAGTCGGCCACCAGCCAGGGCCCATGTTCGGTGTCGGTGGCCTTGAACATCGCGTCGCGGGCACGGGAATAGTCATACCAGCGGCTGTATGACTTGACGTCCATCGGCGTCAGCTTCCAGATTTTGCGCCCGTCCTTGATCCGTGCTTCGAGGCGGCGGGTCTGTTCTTCCTGGCTGACTTCCAGCCAGTACTTGAGCAGGATCACGCCCGAATCGACGATCGCCCGCTCCACCAGCGGCACCGCCTTGAGGAAGCCGTCCGCCTGCTCTTCGCTGCAAAAGCCCATCACCCGCTCGACGCCCGCGCGGTTGTACCAACTGCGGTCGAAGATCACCACTTCGCCCGCCGCCGGCAGGTGCGGCAGGTAGCGCTGCAGGTACATCTGGCTTTTTTCGCGGTCGGTCGGTGCCGGCAGCGCCACCACCCGGAACACTCGCGGGCTCAGGCGCTCGGTCAGGGCCTTGATGGTCCCGCCCTTGCCGGCGCCGTCGCGTCCCTCGAAGACGATGCAGATCTTGATGCCTTTTTCGCGCACCCACTCCTGCAACTTGACCAGCTCCACATGCAAGCGGCGCAACTGGTCCTCGTAGTCTTTTTTGTTCAGTTTCGCAGGTTCAGCGGGAGCGCCCTTGGCGGCGCCCTTTTTGTTTTTTGCCATGACCGGAACCTCATGCTCGCTTCCATCGATCGCGTGAGTCTAGTCGAGGATCCGGCCTCCACAGGACGGCCCGGGCCGGCCGGGAACGCGGCGAGGACAAACGCCCGCGCCCGCCCCCCGTGGCTCAAAACACCGCGATATGCGCATCCGTGCGCGGTTCGGTGCCGCCGCACAGCACGCCGGTTTGCGGGTCGCGCAGAATGATCTGCCCGCGCCCGTAGCTGGTCAGGTCGCAGGCCACCTGGACCTCGTGCCCGCGACGCGCCAGGGCGGCGGTCATGTCCCGCGAGGCGTTCTGTTCGATCCCCACTTGCAGCCCGCCCAGCCATTGCCAGCGCGGCGCATCCAGGGCCGCCTGCGGGTTGAGGCCGAAATCCACCAGGTTCATGACCATCTGCACATGCCCCTGGGGCTGCATGTAGCCGCCCATCACGCCAAACGGTCCCATGGGCACGCCGCCCTTGCTGAGGAACCCCGGGATGATGGTGTGGAAGGTCTTCTTGCCGGGCGCCAGGCAGTTGGCATGGGCGGGGTCGAGGCTGAATTCTTCGCCACGGTTCTGCAGGGCGATGCCGCTGTCGGGCAGCACCACGCCCGAGCCAAAGCCGTGGTAGTTGCTCTGGATGAACGACACCATGTTGCCCTCGGCATCGGCGCTGGCCAGGTAGACCGTGCCGCTGGCGTGCGGGTCGCCCGGCTGCGGGGCCTGCGCCTGTTCGCCGATCTGCGCCCGGCGCTGGGCCGCATAACGGTCGCTGAGCAGGTCCTCCACCGCGACCCGCATATGCGCGGGGTCGGTGATGTAGTGCAGGCCGTCGCTGTAGGCCAGCTTCATCGCCTCGAGCTGGCGGTGCCAGGTCTGCTGGCTGTCGCGATGATCGAAGTCGAAGCCTTCGAGAATCTTCAGGGTCATCAATACCACCAGCCCCTGGCCGCTCGGCGGAATCTCCCAGACGTCCACGCCGCGATAGTTGACCTTGATCGGCTCGACCCACTGGGCGCGGTAATCCTTGAGGTCGCTGGCACGCAGATAACCGCCGGTGGCCCGCGAATGCTGGTCCAGGCGTTGCGCCAGGGCCCCTCGATAGAAGCTCTCGCAGCCGGTGGCGGCCAGTTCCGCCAGGGTCCGGGCTTGCGCCGGATTGCGAAACATTTCCCCGGCCCGCGGTGCCCGGCCGTCGATCAGATAGGTGTCGAACCAACTGTCGAGCACGGTGTTGCGGCTCGGGGTGAAGTTCTCCAGCGCGCTTTGCCATTGCAGGGCAACCACCGGCGACACCGGGAAACCGTCGCGCGCCAGGCTGATGGCGGGTTGCAACAGGTCGGCGAATGGCAGGCGGCCGAAACGCCTGGAAAGCTCGGCCCAGGCCGAGGGGCAACCGGGAACCGTCACGGGCGTCCAGCCGTGCAAGGGCATCTGTTCATGACCAGCGGCTTTCACCGCCTCGATGCTCAGGGCCTGGGGCGCCACGCCGTTGGCGTTGAGGCCGTGCAGTTTGTCCTGGGTCCAGACCAGGGCAAAGGCGTCGCCACCGATGCCGCATCCCGTGGGCTCGACCACGGTCAAGGCCGCCGCCGTGGCGATCGCGGCGTCGATGGCGTTGCCACCGCGACGCATGATTTCAATGCCGGCCTCGGCGGCCAAGGGCTGGGACGCGGCGACCATGCCGCGCTTGGCGAACACGCTTTGCCGCTGGGAGGCGTAGGGGTACTCATGGGCAGAAAATTCGAACATGGCAGGTCTCACACACATATTGAGGGTTCGGGTTCACAACACCCGGCTGAGAAAGGCCCGGGTCCGGGCGTGGCGTGGCTGGCTGAAAATCTGCTCGGGCGGGCCCTGCTCGATCAGTTCACCTTGATCGAGCACCACCACCCGGTCGGCGACCTCGCGGGCAAAGCCCATTTCGTGGGTGACCACCACCATGGTCATGCCCTCCTCCGCCAGCTCCTTCATCACTTGCAGCACTTCGCCCACCGTCTCCGGGTCGAGGGCGCTGGTCGGTTCGTCGAACAGCATCGCCTGGGGCTTCATCGCCAGCGCCCGGGCGATGGCCACCCGCTGTTGCTGGCCGCCCGACAACATTGAAGGATAGTGCCCCGCCTTCTCCGCCAGCCCCACGCGCTTGAGCAGCGCCCGCGCCTGTTCCTCGGCCGCGGCGCGCGACACGCCCAGGACGTGGATTGGCGCTTCGATGATGTTTTCCAGGGCGGTCATGTGCGGGAACAGGTTGAAGCGCTGGAACACCATGCCGATGTCCCGGCGCTGGCGGGCGATGTTGCGTTCCGAATCGCGCACCAGGCTGCCGTCGGCCCGCGTGCGGTAGCCCATGGGCTGGCCGGCAACGCGGATCTGCCCGGCCTGGATGTCCTCCAGCAGATTGATGCAGCGGATAAAGGTGGTCTTGCCCGAGCCGGAGGCGCCGATCAGCACCACCACTTCGCCGCGCCGGACCTGCAGGGAGATGCCCTTGAGGATCTCCAGGTCGCCGAAGGACTTGTGAATATCCAGGGCTTCGATGACCAGTTCTTCATTCATGTGCGGCATGTTCAACGCCCCCTCAGCAGTTTCAGGGTGTGACGCCCGAACAGACGACTGGCCGCCGGCGCCGGGCGGTCGGACTGGCCGAAGCGGTTCTCCAGCCAACGCTGGAAAAAGCCCCAGAGCGTGGTCAACGCCAGGAAGTAGATGGCGACCACCAGGTACAGCTCGAACACCCGGAAGGTCGCCGAAGTGACCATCTGCGTACTGAGCAGCAGCTCCTGCACGCCGATGACGCTGACCAGCGTGGTGTTCTTCAGCATCACGTTGAACTCGTTGCCCAGCGGCGGGACGATCACCCGGAACGCCTGGGGCAGCACGATGCGCCGCATCAGTTTGGGGAAGGTCATGCCCAGGGAGCGCCCGGCTTCGTACTGTCCTTTATCGACCGCACCGATGCCGGCGCGGATGATCTCGGCCATGTACGCGCCTTCGTTGAGGCCCAGGGCGATGATCGCCGCCTGGATATTGCCCGGCACCACCAACCAGCCCAGGTCCAGGTCCTCGAAGCGGAAAATCCCCCCGGCCGCCAGCGCGGTGTACAGGAACACGATCTGCACCAGCAGCGGCGTGCCGCGCATCAGCCACACATAGAAGCGCACCGGGTACTGCAACAGCGGGTTGCGCGACAGCTTCATCAGCGCCGCCAGCAACCCCAGCACACAGCCCAGGAGCATGGCCGACACGCTGATCAGACAGGTCAGCCCGAGCCCCGTCAGATAGACATCGCTGGGCAGCAACAGGTACTGCCAGAACACGTCCCAATTGAAGTTCATCGAGCTCGCCCTCAGTCCAGTTTGTCGCTGCCGACGTGCCATTTATCCAGCAGCGCGGCGTAGCTGCCGTCGGTGCGCATGTCCTGCAAAACCTGGCTCAGCGCCGCGCTCAGTTGCGGGTCCTGCTTGCGCACGCCGAAGCCGGTGAGGATCCGGTTGAACGCCGGCACCGCCGACTGGAACAGGTCCGGGGCCAGTTGCTGATAGTGCCCGGCGGACTCCACCGTGGTGCCGAAGGCGTCCACCTGGTTGATGCGCAGCGCCTGGAAGGCATCGGCGTCGACGTTGTACACCACCAGTTTCATCGGTGGCTTGCCGGCCGCCAGCAGCTTGTCGTTCTCGGCGCCGAGCAGGATGCGGATGGTCGAACCGTTGCTCACCGCTACCTTGAGCCCGGACAGGTCCTCCAGGCTGTTCACCGCCTTGGGGTTGCCCTTGGGCACCACGATCGACTGGCTGGAGTACATGAAATTGACGATGTCGATCACTTCCCGGCGCTCGGGTTTGTCGAACAGCTGGTCGACGATCATGTCGCATTGCTGGGCCAGCAGCGCCGGGATCAGCCCGGCGAACGGCGAGATGCGCCATTCGACTTGCTTGCCGCCCAGGCGCTGGGCAATCGCCTCGCCCATGTCCACCTGCAACCCCACCGGTTTCTGCTGCGTGTCGAACGACACCAGCGGCGGCGAGTCCATGCCGGAGCAGTAGACGATTTTCTCGCTCTTGCTCAGGCGTTCCGGTAACTCGGGGGCGGCCTGCGCCCACAGGGAACAACACAGACTCAAGGTAAAAACGGCAGCTGACGCGCAAGGCTTGTGCATGGCATTACTCCAGTCATGTCGGGTAGCAAGGGGGGATGGCGTTCACCTCAAGCGTGAAGCGCCCGGCGAACAGTGCGTGGTTACTGATGGGCCTCCAGGAACTGGATCAGCCGCGGGATGGTGCCTTCGATGTGCTCGCACACCACCTGCGCCGCCTTGTCCGGATCGCCGGAACGCAGCGCGGCAATGATCGAGGCATGTTCGTCACGGGCGCTGCGGGGCTTGTCGGCGTGCTGCAGCCACAGGCGCATGTGCGGCTCGATCACCGAATACAGCGCCGAGATCTGCCGCATCAGCCGCGGGCGTTCGCTCAGGCTGCACAGGTATTCATGGAAGGCGCGATGGCGGCTGACCCACTCCGCGCCGTCTTCGCGGTAGTCGTCCATCTCGTCGAGCAGGCGCTCCAGATGGCTGAAATGACGCTCGGTGATCTTGCCCGCCGCCACCCGGATCGCCAGGCCTTCGAGGGCACTGCGCATTTCGAAGACCTCGCGCATTTCGTCGATGTTCAGGCCACGCACGATGGCCCCGCGATTCGGTCGCAGGGTCACCAGGCCATCGGCATCCAGGCGCCGGAAGGCTTCGCGTACCGGCATGCGGCTCATGTTGATTTCGCTGGCGATGTCCTCGGCGATCAGCCGCTCGCCGGTGCGAAAGCGCCCTTTGCAGATCGCTTCCAACAGAAAGTTGTAGGCCTCCTCCTCCGCGGTCACGGGCTGGCGCTCGGTATAGGCTGGGGCAAATTTCATCGGCGGCACCTTTTGTATTTTTGTATCCAATTATCCATATAGCCAAAACAGCACATTGCGTGCCAAGGACCCTGCCCGATTTACAGGTACTTGATTCGCTTGGCTTTTACTTGTCCGGTAAGGCTGGCGAAGAAGATCGGCAGCCAGGACGGCGAGTGAAAACGCCCCAGGACGGGGCCTGTCGGGCACGGAAAATGTGCTCGTGGTAACACCGGATGCGCGGGTCACCCGGTGCGGCTTGCGCCGTAGTAGCTGGACGCCGCGCGCGCATTGAGCTGGGCGTAGAAACCGCCGGCCTGGCGGGCAGGTGCCGGACTTGCCAATGGCGGTAGTGGCGATCGCCCGAAGGCGAGGAAGACGAACTCATGAGCGATGGTTGCCTGGAAAAAACCTGTGGCCGCGCAGCTTCCAGGCAAGAATGGGCGCGCTGGCGCCCGTTGCAATACGGTGGTCAAAGCGTGGCCCGGTAGCGGATTTCCTCCAGCGTCCGGCCCCCCCCTGGAAATGCTCCGCCGCGAGCGGTTGTCGGCCCGCAGCCCGGCGTTGCGGTAGAAGCCTGTGGCCCGCGTATTGTCGAACACCTCGGGCGAACCCTGTTCGATCGACTGTCGCCACCAGCCCTGGCGTTGCTCCTGGGTGTTGTCCAGGGAAGCCAGGTAATCGTCAGGCATCAATCCAGGGTAAGCCTGCTGCCAGCTGCGAATCTGCACCTGGGCAATGTCCGGCGCATCCGTGGGACGGGCGAGGCGGATCATCGGTTATCTCCTGTATACACGGCGGCGCCCGCCGCCGGCGAAAGTCTGCGGAACACCAGCGCCGACAACGCGCAAAACCCGCCGCCGACCAGCATCACCAGGGCCACGTCGCTTTCCGCGATGCCGGCGTGGCCGCGCAGCGCCATGACCAGGCTGAGCAACGCCGCCGCGACCCCCACCGACAGGCTCATGCTCAGCTGGATGGTCATGGCCGCCAGGCTGCTGGCGCGGCTGGACAGCTCGGCGGGAACGTCGGCGTAGGTCAAGGCGCCCAGGGTACTGAACTGCAGGGAGCGGATGATGCCGCTGCCAAACAGTAGCAGGATCACCAGCCAGTACGGCGTTGCAATATCGAAAGTGGCGCAGGCGGCTATCGTCAGCCCGGTAAGCAGCGCGTTGACCGTCAGGGTGCGGCGAAAGCCGAAGCGGCTGACGATCCGCACCGCCAGCAGCTTCATCAGGAACGCCCCCGCGCCACTGGCAAAACTCAAGAGCCCGGCCTGCAAAGGATTGAGGCCGAAACACAGCTGGAACAGCAGCACCAGCAGGAACGGCTGCGAGGCGCTGCCGATGCGCAGCAGGTTGCCGCCCCAGAAACTCAGGCGGAAGGTCGGGATGCCCAGCAACGAAAGGTCGATCAACGGCTGCGCCACGCGCCTGGCGTGCCTGACGTACAAAGCGGCGCAGAGCACCCCGGCGACGATCAACATCAGCGCCCACTGCCGTTCCAGCAGGCCGTGGCCGAACGCCTCGAAACCAAACACCAGGCCGCCCAGGCCAACGCCACTGAGCAGCAGCCCCACGCCATCCAGGGGCCGCCCGCGGGCGCCGGGATAGTCGGGGATGTAGCGCAGCACCAGCAACACCCCGAGGACGCCGATGGGCACATTGATCAGGAATATCCACTGCCACGACAGCAAGGTCACCAGCAGACCGCCCAGGGGCGGCCCCAGCACCGGGCCGATCAGCGCCGGAATGGTCAGGTAGGACATGGCCCGCAGCAGGTTGTCCCGGGCCGACCAGCGCAGCAGTATCACCTGCCCCACCGGCACCATCATCGCCCCGGCGGCGCCTTGGGCCATGCGCGCCAGCGACAGTTGCAGCAACGAACCGGCACTGGCACAGGCCACCGAGGCCAGGGTGAACAGCAAGATGGCGCTGACGAATACCCGGCGCGGGCCGAAGCGGTCCGCCGCCCAGCCACTGACCGGCACGAACAGCGCCACCGCCAGCAGGTACAGGGACACCACCAGGTTCATCCGCACACTGGGTTCATTGAAGTCGCGGGCCATCTGCGGCAAGGCTGTCAGCACGGCGGTGGCATCGATCAGTTCCATGAACAGCGCGCAGCCGATGATCATCGGCACCCGCCGCTGGCTGCCCTGCGCCCCCTGGCTCATGGCGCCGGGCGTCGATCGACCAGGGTGGCGCAGATACTGAAGGTCGCCGACCTGCGGGCCGCCGTTATTGTGTGTATACATTGAAACCCCACGGCCTGCGCCAGCTTCTGGCTGGCAATGTCGGCCAACGACGTGGTCAACCCCACAGGCCGTGGCCTGACCAGGCGCAGGCGCGCGGTGTCCACGGTCGTCGACCATTGAACGGCTGGCCTGTCAGAACAAGCCCGAGGTCGGAGGTGGCGTGCCCTTGAGCTGCCAGGCGCCGACCGCCGCGGCCTTCCAGTGCCGTGGGTTGTGGTTGGCCACGGTGCGCGCGTTGCGCCAGTGGCGGTCGAGGTTATGGGCACGGCCGGTGGTCGAGGCGCCACCGACGTCGAACACCAGCTCCGCCGCCTTGAGCGCCGACTCGGCGGCGATGTATTGCGCCTGGGCCACGTCCACTGCGGCCTGGTCCACCGCCTGCGGATCGAGATCGGCGGCCCAGGCGCGGTCGATGGACTCGGCCGCGCGCAGCACCACCGCTTCGGCGCTGAAGGCCCGGGCCGAGATGTCGCCGACGCTGAGTTCGACATAAGGATCGTCCACCGAGCGCGCGGCGCTGCTGTGCTTGATCGGCCGCGCGTGCTCATTGGCGAAGGCCACCGCGTCGTCCAGCGCGTTGCGCGCGATGCCGGCCTGCACCGCCCCCAGGAACAGCTGCAGGAACGGCGTGACGATGGTGCGCTTGCCCTCCTCCACGGTGCGGGTGCGAATCTCCTCGGCCTGGACCCGTACGTTGTGCAGGTGGGTGGTGCCGCTGGCGGTCAGCCGCTGCCCCATGGCGTCGAAGTCGTCCAGCAGCTCCAGGCCCTGGCGATCGCGGGGCAGGACGAAGGACACCGGCTGGTCGTTCTCGTCCAGGGCCACCGCGCTGACCCAGTCGGCATACAGCGACCCGGTGCTGTAGTACTTGCTGCCGCTGGCCCGGTAATGGGCGCCGTCGCGAACGATGCGCGCGCTGATCGTGCCGTTGGCGCCACCGACTTCCCAGCCGGCGTTGCCCAGCACCGCGCCCTGCAGGTAACGCTCGAACCAGCGCTCGCGCTCGGCCTCCGCGCCCTCGGCCCGGGAGGCCAGCAAGCCCTCGACGAAGCCGAAACCCGGGCGCAGCGCCTGGGCCACGTTGGAGTCCACCGCGGCGATGCGGATCAGCAGCGCGATCAGTTCCTTGACCGAGCCGCCCGCGCCGCCGTAGCGCCCGGGAATCCGGCAGGTGAAAAATCCCGCCTTGGCAATCTGCGCCACCGCGTCGAACGGCAACTGTCGTTCGCGCTCGCGTTGCGCGGCGCCCTGGGCGATCTCCGGCAACAGCCGGTCGGCCCGGGCATTGAGTTGTTCCACCGAGACAATCGGGCGTTCGGGTACAGCGGATAAGCTGCTCATGGCATTTCCTTGTGCGAAATTCGGGGTTAGATGGCGATTTTGTTACAGGCTGCAAAGGGTGGCGGGAGCGATGGGGGGATAGATCCTGGGCGACCTGGGTCGCGGGCTGTGCAATTGCAGAGGCTGGGCGGGTTCTCGCATGGGTGCTGATAGGCCTTGGGTCCGGGAACCAGGCTATTGCACAAGGCATGCCGGGTTTTCCAACCCGTAAACCGGCACTGTGGCCGGCGCTGCCCAGGTGGCAGGCAAACAATCTGTTCGGCCGCTGTTGGCTGAGCAACAGCGCCGTCGGCGCCTCAGGCGAGGTCGCCCTCGCCCGCCGCTTCCACCCGCAGGAAACCCTCTGCCTCGCAGGGCGGTTCGAGCATGGCGAAGACACTTTTCAGCGCGGCTTCGGGCACGCGCTTGTCCGAGGCGCGCCGTGCATTGCGCGACAGCGCCTGTTCCAGGGACGCGCGGACGAAGACGCCGATGGCCGGCACCGCGTACTGCCGGGCCAGCGCCAGCAAGCGCTGGCGATGCCGCCGGGCGGGCAAGGCCGCGTCGAAGACGATCGCCCGGGCGCCGAGGCGCTCGGCATTCTCCGCGACCCAGCGCGACTTGCCCGCGCCCTGCACGCCCATGACCACATACAAGCGGGCCCCCGCGGCGGCCCTCGACAGCTCCGTTTCCAGCCGCGCATACGCCAAGGCCCAGGCCTGCTTGTTGCGCTCGGGCGTGAACTCGCGGCCGAACTCGGTCTCGAGGTAATCGTCGGGGTTGATGACCTGGGCAATATTCTCCATCTCGACTCCTGCCTGCTGGTGGTGGCTGATGACCGGGGGCCTCAGGCCCCGGCCGAGGCAAAACACAGCGGCAGCGCCGGCGCTGGGGCCATGGCTCAGATCGCCAGCTTGAGAAATTCGAAGGACGTGCGCCGGCCGCTTTCCAGGTGTGGAATCGCGTCGAGCAAGGCCAGGGTGTAGGGATGCTGCGGATGATCGAACACCTCGCGCACCGGCCCGGCCTCCACCACCCGGCCGTCCTTCATCACCAGCACCGCGTCGCTGACATGGTTGATCACCCCCAGGTCGTGGGAGATGAACAGGCAGGCCAGGCCCAGGCGTTGCTTGAGGTCGTCGAGCAGTTCGAGGATCTGCGCCTGCACCGAAACGTCGAGGGCCGACACCGGCTCGTCGCAGACCAGGATCTGCGGCCCGGCCGCCAATGCGCGGGCAATGGCCACCCGCTGGCGCTGGCCGCCGGACAGTTCGAGCGGGCGCCGGCCGAGCAAGGCCGCATCCAGGCGCACCAGGCCCAGCAGCTCCGCGGCCTGGGGCGCCCAGTCGCGGCGCGGATGCCCGGCCACCTGCAACGCTTCGAACAGCACCCGCTGCACGCTGTAGCGCGGGTCGAAGGAACTCAGCGGGTCCTGGAACACCACCTGGATGCTGCGCCGCAGCTGGCGTTTCTGCGCATCCGTCAGGCTCAGCCAGGGCTGGCCCAGCAGCTCGATGGCGCCGCTGTCCGGGGTCTCCAGGCCGAGGATCATCCGCGTCAGGGTGGTCTTGCCCGAGCCGGACTCGCCGACTATGCCCAGGGTCTGGCCCCGGCGCAGTTGCAGGGAAACCCCGTCGACCACCGTGCGCAGGCGCCCGTCCGGGCCCTTGAAGGCCTTGCTCAATTTGTCCACCTGCAACAGCGGCGGCGCCTCGGCCCCGGCCGGCGCCACCGCGCTCAGGATCGGCCGCGGGCTTGGCGCGGGACGGCGAAAGTGCACCGCCCTGCCCGCGCGCAACAGGAACTGGGTGTAGGGATGCCGCGGATCGTGCAGGACCTCCTCGACGCTGCCCTGCTCGACGATCACTCCGTTGTGCATCACCGCCACCCGGTTGGCCAGGCGCGACACCACCGCCAGGTCGTGGCTGACGATCAGCATCGCGGTGCTGTCGCCGCGCAGGGATTCCAGCAGGCCGAGGACCTGGGCCTGCACCGTGGCATCCAGGGCGGTGGTCGGCTCGTCGGCGATCAGCAGCCGTGGATTGCAGGCAATCGCCGAGGCGATCAGCGCCCGTTGGCGCAGGCCGCCGGAGAGCTGGAACGGGTATTGGCGGGCGCGCAGCTCGGGCTCGGGCACCCCCACCGCGCGCAGCAGTTCGAGCACCCGCGCCTGGCGCTGCGCCCGGTCCAGCGCGCTGTGCAGTTCCAGGGGCTCGGCGATTTCCTTGCCCACCGGGCGCAGCGGGTCGAGGGAGCCGAGGGCGTCCTGCATGACAAAGCCGATCTGCGCCCCGCGTATCCGGCGCCAGGCGCGCTCGTCGAAGCGCCGCAGGTCCTGCCCGGCGAACTCCAGGCGGCTGGCCTGGATCAGCGCGTTGGCCCCGGTCAGCCCGGCCAGGGTGCGCGAGGTGACGCTCTTGCCCGAGCCGGATTCGCCCACCAGGGCCAGGCATTCGCCGCGCCGCAGTTCGAAGCTGATGCCCTTGAGCGTGGGCGCGGCCTGGGCGCCGAAGCGCACCTGCAGGTCGGTGACCCGGATCAGCGGCTCGGGGCCTTCTGGAATAAGGTTCATAGGTGTTTTCCTTCGCTGCGCCGCAGCAGTTCGCGGCCGATCGCGCTGATCGACACCACGGTCAAGGTGATGGCCAGGGCCGGCCAGGCCACCAGCCAGCCGGCGTTGCCCAGGTAATTGCGGCCGATGGCGAGCATGCCGCCCCACTCCGGCGCCGGTGGCGCCGCGCCAAAGCCGAGAAAGCTCAGGGCCGCGCCGGCGACTATGTTGCCGCCGATGCCGATGGTGGCCAGGATCAGGATCGGCTTGATCGCATTCGGCAGCACATGCCGGGCGATCACCGCGCTGCGCCCGAGCCCCAGGGTGGTCGCCGCCTCGACATAGGCCGCGCCGCGCACCACCAGGGTTTGCGCGCGGACCAGCCGGGCGTAGCGCGGCACGCTGGCGATGCCCACGGCAATGATGGTGTTGAGCTGGCCCTGGCCGAAAAAGGTGATGATCACCAGGGCCAGCAACAAGTCGGGAAACGCCAGCAGCACATCCACCAGGCGCATCACCGCGCCGTCCAGCCAGCGCGAGCCGAGGCCGGCGAGCAGGCCGAACAGCGTGCCGACCAGCAGGCCGATGGCGGTCGCCGCCAGCCCCAGCACCAGGGAGGGACGCACGGCGTAGACCAGCCGGGTGAGGATGTCCCGGCCGTTCTCGTCGGTGCCCAGCCAGTACAGGCTGTCCGGGGCGCGAAACGCCTCGCGGGCATTGGCCGCCAGCGGATCGCCGGCCACCAGCCAGGCCGGTTGCAACGCGGCGATCAGCAGCAGGACCACGAACAGCCCGGCCAGCAGCAGCCCCGGCCGCGCCACCCAGGCGCGAACCCGCGGGCGCCGGGCGGCGAACAAGGGCACGGCCTGGATCAGGCCGACCGGCGCCGGCGTGCTTTGATTGATGGGCGCCATAGGCACCTCCACAGGCTGAAAGTGGGCGCTCAGGGCGCCGGGTTGGGGATTGCCGCGTGGATCTGCTCAATGCGCGCCAGCGCCTGGGCATCCAGGCGCAGTGCCAGGGCCCCGAGGTTTTCCCGCAACTGGGTCAGCGAGGTCTGCCCGGTCAGCGCGCTGCTGACAAAGGGCTTGCCCAGCACATAGGCCAGGGCCAGTTGCGCCGGGCTCACCGCCAGCTCCTTGGCCAGCTCGACATAGGCTGCGATCGCCTGTTGCGCGCTCGGGCTGTCGTAGCGGTTGAAGCTGCGGTACACCGACGACAGGCGCGAACCCTCTGGCCGCGCCCCGCCCAGGTACTTGCCGGTCAGCGCGCCGAACGCCAGCGGCGAATAGGCCAGCAGGCCGACGCCTTCGCGGTGGCTGAACTCCGAGAGCCCGCCCTCGTACAGGCGATTGAGCAGGCTGTAGGGATTCTGGATGCTGACGATCCGCGGCAAGCCGAGGATCTCGGCCTGGCGCAGGAACTGCGCGACGCCCCACGGGGTTTCGTTGGACACGCCAATATGGCGGATCTTGCCCGCCGCCACCTGTTCGGCGAGCACGCCCAACGTCTCGCCGATGGCAATCGCCTCGGGGTCGTCGACATAGGGGTATTCGCGCTGGCCGAAGATATTGGTGGTGCGGTCCGGCCAGTGCAGCTGGTACAGGTCCAGGTAGTCGGTGCGCAGGCGCTTGAGGCTGCCGTCCAGGGCCTGGACTAGGTTGTGCCGGTCGTGGCGGGTCAGGCCGTCGCGGATATGCGCCCCAGCCCCCGGTTGGCGCGCCGGGCCGATGATCTTGCTGGCCAGGACGATGGAATCGCGGCGCCCACGGCTGGCCAGCCAACTGCCGATAAAGCGTTCGGTGCTGCCCCAGGTCTCGGCATGGGTCGGGGTCGGGTACATCTCCGCGGTGTCGATCAGGTTGACGCCGTGGGCCAGGGCCTCGTCGAGTTGCAGATGGGCCTCGGCCTCGCTGTTCTGGTGGCCCCAGGTCATGCTGCCGAGGCCGAGTGCGCTGACCTTCAGGTCGCTGTTGCCAAGTGTGCGGTAGTCCATGGTCTGTCCGGGTCGGTGATGGATGGGTTCAAACGGCGACGGCCGCCTGCTGGTACTGGCTGGCCGGATACGGCAGGCCGAGGTGTTCGCGCAAGGTGCTGCCACGGTATTCGCGGCGAAACACCCCGCGTTTTTGCAGCAGCGGCACCACGTGGTCGACGAAGGCCTCGACCCCGGACGGGAACACGTCCGGCATGATGTTGAAGCCGTCGGCGGCGCCGGCGCGGAACCAGTGTTCCAGGCTGTCGGCCACCTGCTCCGGGGTGCCCACCAGCAGGCGGTGGCCCACCAGGATGCGGCGCGACAATTCGCGAATGCTGAGGTTTTCCCGGCGCGCCAGGTTCAACTGGGCTTCGAGGAAACCATGGGAGCCACGCTCGAACTCTTCGATCGGGCCGATCCGCTGCCACGGCAAGGGCGCGTCCGGGTCCAGCTCCTCGACCGCCAGGCCTACCCGCGAGGCGACCTGTTGCAACAGGCCCTCTTCGCCGTGATAGGCATTGAGCTGGTCGAAACGCGCCTGGGCCTCGGCCTCGGTGCTGCCAATCACCGTGGACAGTCCCGGCATGATTTTCAGGTGCTCGGGGTTGCGCCCCCACTGCCGCGCGCGTTGTTTCATTTCCTGATAGAAAGCCTGGCCGTCCACCAGAGTGGTCTGGGTGGTGAAGATCGCATCGGCGTAACGCGAGCCCAGGGCCTTGCCGCCTTCCGACGAGCCGGCCTGGACCAGCACCGGCCGGCCCTGGGGCGAACGCGGCAGGTTCAGCGGGCCCTTGACCGAAAAGTGCTGGCCGACGAAGTCGATGGCATGGACCTTCGCCGGATCGGCGAAGCGCCCGCTCCCGGCGTCGCCGATGATCGCGTGGTCTTCCCAGCTGTCCCACAGCTTGAGGGTGACGTCGATGAACTCGTCGGCCCGGGCATAGCGGTCGACATGCCGTGGCGCGCCGGCCAGGCCGAAATTCTGCGCCGCGGCGTCGCCGGCGTTGGTCACCACGTTCCAGGCCGCGCGACCGCCGCTGATATGGTCCAGCGAACTGAAGCGCCGGGCCAGGTTGTACGGGTCGTTGTAGCTGCTCGACGCAGTGGCGATCACCCCGATATGCCGGGTCGCCAGGGCCACCGCGGTCAGCAATACCGTCGGCTCCAGGCGCCCGACCGGCTGCCGGGCGACATCGCCGACCAGGGCCGGGCCATCGGCGAGGAAGATCGCGTCCAGGCAACCGCGCTCGGAAATCCGCGCGATGTTGCAGTAATACTCGACGTCCAGGTAAGCGTCGGCCGCCACTTCGGCCTTGCGCCAGGCCGCGGCGTGGGCGCCGAAGCCGAGGATGTTCATGCCGATACTCATCTGCTGTTCAGGCTGGCTCATGGTCACTCCTGCGAAGGTGGGGGTCAGACCGCGCTGGCTTCGTCACGCGCGCCGCCGCTGGCCGCGTCCTGCTCATGCAGGGCACGCCAGGCGGCGCCCGGGCTGACGCCGTTGAGGTAGTAGTTGCCCAGCGCCCGCTCGCGGTAGATCGCCGGGTTGTGCGAGGCCAGGGTGCGGGCGTTGCGCCAGTGCCGGTCGAGGCGCCGGGCCTGGCTGGTGGCCGAGGCCCCGCCGACTTCGAAAAGCAAGGTGGTGGCTTCCAGCGCCTGTTCGAGAACGATCTGCTGGGCCTGGTACACGCGGATATCCGCCTCGACGTAGTCGGACTCCTGCGCCGTGCCGGCGAGTTCGGCCTGGTGCACATCTTCAAGCACCTCGGCGGCGCCAAGCACCAGGGTCTCGGTGGCATAGGCCAGGCTCGACAGGCGCCCGATCACCCGCTGCACCAGGGGATCGTCCTTGGGGCTGGACTGGCCCGGCACGCCGAAGGCGCGGGTGCGGCCCTGGACGAACAGCGTGGCGTCCTGCAACACGGCGCGGGCGATGCCGGCCAGGGTCGCCAGGTGGAACAGCTGATAGAAGGCCGACAGGTACGACTCGGCGCGCAGCTCGCCGGGCTTGAAGCGGCGCAGCACATGCTCGTTGGGCACCGCGACCTGCTGGAAACGGGTGGTGCCGCTACCGGTCAGGCGCTGGCCGAAGCCGTCCCAGTCGTCTTCGCGGCTGACCCCGGGGGCGTCCACCGCCACCACCACGCTGACGAAATCCTCGTCGAGCATGGCCACGGCGGCGACCCAGTCGGCGTAGATCGCCCCGGTGCAGTAGTACTTCTCGCCGTCCAGCAGCCAGCCGGCGTCGGGATCCTGTGGGTCGGCGGCGCTGAGGCGCACCGAGTTGCTGGTGCTGTCGCTGCGTTCGGCCATGGCCGCGCCCCACAGCTGGCCGTCCCGCACCTTGGCGAACCAGTAGGCCTGGGACGCGCTGTCGCCGCTGGACAGGCGCCCTTCGACGAAACCGAAATGGGCGCGGACGATCTGCGGCAGGTTCGAGTCGGCCGCCGCCAGGTCGATCAGCAGGCGAAACAGCACTGGCAGGCTGATGCCGGCGCCACCATGGGCAAGCGGCACCCGCAGCGCCGCGAATCCGGTTTCGCGCAACCAACCGACGGCGTCGAACGCCAGGCTGCGTTGCTGCTCGCGCTCGATGGCGCCGGCGGCGATGCGCTCGAACAGCGGGCGCAAGCGCTCGTGCAACGCCGAGTAAGACTGAGGCTTGGGTGGATGTGCAGTCATGACAGGTCCTTGCGGGGCGTCACACGGCTTTCGCGCGCGGATCGACCCAGTGATTGATCAGGTCGACCAGAAAGTTGACGACCACATAAATCGCCGCCGCCAGCAGGGTGATCCCCAGCAGCAACGGCACGTCCTTGCTGTTCGCCGCGTCGAGCATCAGCCGGCCGATGCCCTGGCGCGCGAACAGCAGCTCGATCACCACCGCCCCGCCGAGCAGGCTGGCGAAGACGAACCCGGACAGGGTCACCAGCGGCACCAGTGCGTGCCGCAGGGCATGCCGCAGGCGTACCCCGGTCTCGGACAGGCCGCGGGCCCGGGCCATGGCGATAAAGGGTTGTTCGAGGATGTCTTCCAGCTCCTGGCGCAAGACCTGGGTCAGCACCGCGGCGATCGGCAGCGCCAGGGCCAGGCTCGGCAGGATCAACGCACGCCAGCCCTTCGAACCGGAAGGCGGCAACAGGTGCCAGCCGAAGGCGAACACCAGCAGCAGGGCCAGGCCGATGACAAAGGACGGCGCCGACGACAGCACCAGCTCGGTGCCGGACGCCAGCGAGCGAATCCAGTGCGCGCGGTTGGCGGTCAGCACCGCCACCCCGACTGCCAGCAACACCGCCAGCACCGCCGCGGCCAATGACAGTTGCACGGTGGCCGCCAGTTGCCCGCCGATGGCCTGTACCACCGGAATCCGCAGGCGATAGGAATCGCCGAGGTCGCCCTGGGCCAGGCGGCCGAGGTACTGGCCGTATTGCACGATCAGTGGCTGGTCGAGACCGTATTCGGCGCGCACCTGGGCGATCAGCTCGGCGCTGGGCATGGCTTCCGGGCCGCCGAGGATCGCCAGGGCCGGATCGCCGGCGCTGAGGTTGAGCGCGAGAAAGGTCAGGGTCGCGGCGCCCCAGAGCACGCCGATCCCGGACAACAATCGGCGCAGGACGAGTCGCAGGCTGTTCATCGGGCCTCCTGGTCCAGCCAGACGCTGGTGAAAAAAGGTGTGTTGTGGGAGGTGTCGAAAATCAGGCCCTTGACCTGTTTGCGATAGGCCACCAGCACGTGGCTTTCGAACACCGGCACCGCAGGCACGGTTTCCACCAAGCGCTGCTGGGCGATCCGGTAGGCCGCGGCCAGCGCCACCGGGTCCTGCAGCTGGCGGGCGGCGGACAAGGCGCGGTCCAGCTCGGCATCGCGCAAGCGCCCGGCGTTCTGCCCGATCAGCTTGGGCGTGCTGATCGCCTGGCTGTGGTAGAGGATGAACAGGCCGTCCGGGGTGTTGGTGTGCCAGTAGCCGCCGGCGATTGCCTGGAAATTGCTCGCGTAACGGCGCTCGATGACCTGGGCCAGGGGCAACAGGTCGATGGCCAGCTCGAAGCCGACCTTCTTCAGGTCGGCCTGGATCGCCACCGGCACGCTGCCGGGGAAAGCCCCGGTTTCGTAGGTCAACAGCCGCGCCGCCAGCCGCCGGCCGTCCTTGACCCGGTAGCCCTGGGCATCGCGCTGGCTCCAGCCGGCCTGGTCGAGGGTGCGGTTGGCGGCGTCGACGTCGTACGCCAGCACGTCCTTGAACGCCGGGTCGTAGTAGCGGGTGTTGGTGGCCAGGAAGTCACCTTTGGGCAGGTACTCGCCAAACCCGGTGATCCAGGCCAGGCCTTCGCGGTCGATGGCCTTGGCCACCGCCCGGCGCACCTGCACGTCCTCGAAGGGAAAACGCTCGACGTTGAAGGTCAGGCTGCGAAAGGGATTGCCTTTGCGGATCTGGCTGCGCATCCGCAGTTCAGGGTTGGCGCGAATGGCCCGGGCAGTCTGCGCCGGGGCGTCCACGGTGAAATCCGACTGGCCCGACTCCAGGGCGCTGAAGCGGATCATCGGCTCGGGCACGATGCTCAGCTCGAGGCGCTCCAGATAGGCCTCGCCCTGGTGCCGCGTGACCGGCGGCGCCCAGTGGTAGCCCTTGCGCCGGACGAAGCTGGCGCCCTGGTCGCGGGTGTAGCTTTCCAGCACGAACGGCCCGGAACCGATCGGCCGTTCGGCGATGGTCTTCGGTGCTTCGAGGATCTGCCGCGGCGAGATCATGCTCAGCCAGGACTGGGCGAGCACATCGAGGAACGGCGAATAGGCTTCGCGCAGATGCGCCTCGAAGGTGTACTCGTCGACGATCCGGCCATCGACATAGGGCGCGATGTAGGCCGCCGCCAACGGCGACTTGGTGGCCGGGTCGCGCATGTGTTCGAGGTTGACCTGCAGCGCCCGGGCGTTGAATTTCTCGCCGTCGCTGAAGGTCACGTCGTCGCGCAGGTGAAAGGTGTAGGTCTTGCCGTCGGCGGAAACCTCCCAGGACTTGGCCAGCCAGGGCGAGATATTGCCTTGCTCGTCCTGGTACAGCAGGCAGTCGAACAGGATCCGTCCCAGCCACTGCACATTGCCGTGGGAAATCGAATGCACGTCGAGGGTGGTGGTGTCGGACGAAGTCGACACCCGCAGGGTGCCGCCCGGTTTGCCGGGCGCGCTTTCGCGGTAGTCCTCGGCGGCGTAGCTGAGGCTGCCGTTGTCCAGCCGGCCGTCGCCTTGCGCGGTCGGGCTGCCCGGTGCCTCGGCGGCCGGTTTGCAGGCGGCCAGCGCCATCACGGCGACGAGCGCCGCCAGGCGGGCAAGCCTTGTGGTCAGGGTCATTGCTGTCTCCCGCCACCGCCCGGCCGCCGTCGTGGGACGCGCCGGACAGCAGCCGCGCTGGCTCAGAAGTTGTAGGCGATGCCGGTGAAGGCACCGAAGCCGTCGCCCGGGTACAGCGACGCGGTGTCGCGGCCGTTGGCGTTGTAGGTCGGCAGCACGGCGGTCACGTAGTTCTGGTCGGTGAGGTTCTTCAGGTCCAGGTACAGCTGCCACTTCTTGCCCGGGTCGTCGTAGCCCAAGCGCGCGCCCCACAGGGTGTAGGACGGGGCATAGAAGGTATTGGCGTAGTCCACCGCGGTACTCGACACCGCGCGCACGTTGATGCCGGCGTAGAAACCGTTGGCGTACTGGTAGAACAGTTCGCCCTGGTAGACATGCTTGGGCAGGCCCGGCAGCTCGTTCTGGCTGAACAGCGGATCGTTGCGGTAGTGGAAGTCATTGAGGGTGTAGGCCTGGCGCCAGCTCAGCACGTCGCCGTTGCCGCCTTGCCAGAGGCGCGTGGTGAGCCCGGCCTCGACGCCCTGGTGAATGGTCGGCGTGGCATTCGAGGTGGAGACCACCGCGGCCGTGGTGCGGGTGGCCGGGAGCACTTCGACGTTGAGCAGCTCGTTCTTGATCCAGGATTTGTACAGGGTCAGGCTGCCATCGAAAATCGCGCTCTTGCCACGGATGCCGAACTCCACGGTATTGGCGCTTTGTGGCACCAGCGGTTTGGCGTAGTTGCTGGTGACCCCGGAACCGGAGCTGGACCAGGAACTCGGCGGGTCGATGGAGCGGCTGGCGTTGGCGAACACCTGGACATCCGGGGTCAGGTAATAGCGCAGGCCGGCGCGCGGCGCGAGTTTCCACTCGTCATAGCGGTAATGGTCCGGCAGGCCGCTGGTGTTGGCGCGGTCGCTGAAGGTGACGTTGATATCGCGCTTGATCTCGATCGCCGAGAGCCCGCTGGACAGGTACAGGTTGTCGGTCAGGCCGAGGTCGTTGCCGAGGGTGAACACATGGTCGAACGAACCGTCGTATTCGACCTGTTTCTGCAGCACGCCCAGGTCCTTGTCGCCACGGTAGGTACGCACCCCGGAGCGGATATGCTCGGTGCTGCTCCAGCCCACGGTGGTGGTGCTCGGCAGGCCGAACACCTGGTCGTGGCGGCTGTACTTGAGCGAATAGTTGATGTCGCGCCAGTCCCAGTAGTTGGGGTTGACGCTGCTCTGGCGACTGAGGATCTGCGGGTAGTTGTGGTACACCAGCCCGGCCTCGAGGGTCGCATCGTCGTCGAAGGTGTAGGTGGTCTTGCTGCCGACCCAGGTCGAGCCGCGTTTGGTCGAGTCGCCCCGGGCATCGCGCACGGCGGCGGTGGTCTTCGACGAATCGTGCTTGATCTGCGCGCGGGTCAGCGGCGCCGAGTTCTCGTGGTACTCCTCGCGATAGCGCACGTACAGGCGGGTTTCCAGTTTCGGGTTGAAGCGATAACCGAAGTTGCTCACCACGCCCTTGGCCTTGGTGAAGGTGAAGTCCTGGTAACCATCGCGCCGCGAGTTGTCGACGCTGACGAAGTAGTCGCCATCCCCGACGACACCGCCGGTGCTGAGGGTCTGTTTCTGCCAGCCGAAACTGCCGCCCTCGACCTTGATCCGGTTACCCGGCGCGGTCAGCCCCGAGTGGGTCACGAAGTTGATCGCGCCGCCCAGGGACAAGGCGCCGTATTCGAAGGCATTGGCCCCGCGCAGCACTTCGGTGTAGTTCAGGCCCTGGGTATCGAGCAGTTCATAGGGCGTGCCGCCGGCGCCGGTCAGGGCCAGGCCGTCGAACAGGAACTTGGTGCCCTCGCGGAAGTAACCCGGCGAGGTATTGGCCCCGGAACCGCGGATGGAAATCTTGATCGCATCGTTGCCGCCGGCCGCCTGGGCATACACCCCGGGCTGATAGGCCAGGGTGTCTTCGAGGGTCGCCGAGCGACCCTTCTCCACGTCGGCCTGGGTCACCAGGCTGGTGCCGCCGGGGATCTCGTCCAGCTCGGCCTGGGCGGCTTGCGCGGCAGTCTGCCTGGCCGCCTCGACCGTGACGGTGCCCAGGCGCTTCTCGCCGGCCACTGGAGTCTCGGCGGCCGAGGCCCCAGAGGCCAGGCCGAGTACCGCGGTGCCGACGGCGAATAAAGAGGAATGACGGAAGGTTGTTGCGGTTGTCGCGGCTGTTGTCAGAGACACATGCTTCAAGGTCTTGCTCCCCACCTGATTGAAAAATAGGCGAGTTTCTATAGGTATAGTCAATCTCCCTTGGGCCAATGCACCGACCATGCCAAGTGGCAAAATGCTTTATCTGTTGGCTTTCAAGGGCTTGGCTGGAGCAAGCGGGTTGTTGCAAAACGACGTGAGTGTTCAGCCACTGTTGCCTGGCGAACAGCTGGAACCGCGTCGCCGTGTGCGCAAATCAATGTCCGACGTTGGCAGACACCGTGACGCTATCGTCGATCATCGGTGCCCCCGATAAAAAACGGGCGCCTGTCATGGCGCCCATCCGGTTGGCCTGCTCTCGCCGCCGCTCAGCCAGACGCCTTGCTCGCCGCCAGATAGGGCGCCAGGCGGCGCGCCATTTCTTCGCCGAGGGCCTGCAGGCCGCTCATGGGACGGATCATCACCTCGAACTCGACGATCTTGCCGGCTTCGTCGAAGCGGATCAGGTCGATGCCCTTGATCTGCCGCTCGCCAACCCGCGCGCTGAACTCCAGCACCACGCTCAGGCCATCGGCGGTGACCAGTTGACGGTGATAGGCGAAGTCACGGAACACCTTGAACACGGTATTGAGGATGGTCGAGACCACCGGCGCGCCCGGATAAGGCGTATGGGCCATGGGTGAACGGAATACCACTTTCGAATCCAGCAGGTCAGGCAAGGCGCCCAGGTCACCCTGGGCCAGCATGGCGTGCCAGCGTTGCAGGGAGGCGGCAGCCTGGGGATGCAGTTTCAGATCGGACATGGTGTTCTCCTGTCGCTTGCAAGGGGTGGACCGGGGAGCTGTCGTTCGACGGTGATTGACCGAGCCACCATAAGCGCCGGGCGCCGCGCGCAACAATGATCGCAAGTGACACTTGATTGATCGCAATGAGCAATCGGCGTGGTGGCTTTCTTCAGGGCTGGCAGAGCCGCTCGAACAATTTGGCGTGCCGCGGGAAGCGTTCGCTGAGCTGGCGCTTGCAGCCCAACTGCATGTCCGCGTAGTCGAACCCGGGGCACACCGCTTCGCTGATCAGGCCGTAGCCCGCCGCGCCGGGCAGCAGCCGCGAGGCTTTCCATACACCGCCGGGGACGTGAAGCTGCAAGCACTGACCGGCCAGCACATCGCTGCCCATCACCCGGGTTTCCAGGCGGCCATCCGGGAACACCAGGCAGTATTCGAGGGCATCGCCGAGGTGGAAGTAATGCAGGATGTCGGACTGGTTCAGATGAAAGTGGCCGATGGGCGAATCCCCGGTCAGCAGGTAATAGATGGAGGTCATCAAGTACCGCTGTCCGCCCGCGCTGGCGAGCATCGGCCGCTGGTCCGTCTGGAAGGTCCGGCGGTAGTAACCGCCTTCCGTGTGCGGCTCCAGGTTGAGGGCGCTGAGCAATTGTTGGGCGCTGCAAGCAGGCGTGGTCGGGAGCGGGTCAGTCATGTCGGGGTCACAGGTTGGGGAGTTGCTCCCAGCGTAGCAGCGCCTCGCCCTGGCGCTGGCCCGACCTGCCGCATGAATGGCAGGTCGGGCCCTGGTCACTTACGCTCGCCGCGAGCCGGCTACCTTGCCGAGCGGCGCAGGCTTGCGCGACAGGTCCTTGCTCCGGCGCAGGTAGCGCACGGCCCAGACCAGCAGCATGCCAAGGCTCAACAACAGCGGAACCGCGGCGATATTGAGCATCTTCAAGGTCCTGCCCAGCTCATCGATATTGGCGTTCAGCTGGTACTGCACCTCGCGCAGTTCCTTGCGAATGCGGGTTTTCTCCTGCAGGAACTGGCGCACCGTTGCCTGCTGTTCGGCGCTGAGGCTCTCGCCCTTTTCCGATGAACCCTGCAACTGCTGCAGCTTGCCTTCGGTTTCCTCGAGACTTTCCTCGAGGGCGAAGCGCTTGGCGCGAAAGCTGTCTTCGGCCTGGCGGCGCAATTGCTCCACCACCACGAACGGACGGCTATAGGGGCCGCGCGAGCGCAGGCTGTTCAGGGCGTCCGAGCCCGCGAGGTTGTCCAGGGTGTTGAGCACGAAGGAGGCGTTGTCCGCCCATGGCCGCGTTGCCGGGCGCCCGTTGATGTCCTGCATCTCCAGCCACATCCGGTCGCTCAACAGGTCCGTATCGGCCACCACCACCAGGTTGACCTGCTGCGCTTCCTTGAGGCCGTCCTTGCGCCCCTCGATGCCGTCGGCAAAAGCCGTGCGTACCGGGCCTTGCACCCGGGCGGCAATCACGTAACGCTGGCTGAGCTGTTCCTGGTCGCGCAACATCTGCTTGCGGTCGGCTGGCTTGTCGAAACGGTCCGCCTCGAAGGCCTTGGCCGAGTCGGAGCTGTACATCAGCGGTGTGAAGCGCGTGCTGGCGCCGGCCACCGGTTCGAGGATGCCGGCGGTGGTCAGGGCAATGAACTCCAGCCCGGCGGTACTCGGGTCCTGCTGACTCAAGGCAGCTTGCGGCACCCCCAGGGTGAACGGCCGCGGCAGCGGACGCCCGTCCTCCTCGGAAGTCTCCAGCAAGGCATAGAGGTTATCCCCCAGGACCTTGCCCGACTGCATATGAATGCCCCAGGCCTTGAACAACGGTTCGAGGTTGGAGGACTTGTCCTTACTCTGGATGCCGAAATACTCCTCACCGGAGTCCTGCTCGCTGTAGGGATCGACGAAAGCCAGCAGCTTGCCGCCGCGCAGCACGAACTGGTCGATGGCGTACAGGGTCGGCTGCGAGAGTTTTTTCGGGTGCAGCAACATCAGGATGTCGACGTCTTTCGGGATGTCCTGGGTATCGGGCTTGAGCTGTTGCAGATCGAACTCCCGGCGCAGCTCCTGGAGCAGCATCCACGGCTCGGTCTTGCTCTGCGTGCGGATATCGAAGCCACCGTTGGCCGGCAGGCTGCTCAAAAGGCCCAGGGTCGGGCGCTTGGGGTTGGCCAGGGTCTGCAGCAAGCGGCTGATGTCGTACTCGAGGAACTCTTCCTGGTCCGGCGCGAAAAACTCGATCGCCTGGACGTTGTTCTGCTCGTCGGTACCGGCCAAGCCGAAGTACACGGGCGCCCCGCCCTGCCCCAACGGCACGGCCTGCAGGCCGAACTCGCTGGCCTTGTCCTCTTCCGCGGAAAACGGCAGCGGATCGATGACGTGCAGGCGGATCTTGCCGTCGGCCTCGCGCTCGTAGACTTTGAGCAGTTCCTGGACGCGCTGGGCATAGCCGCGCATCGGCACCAGTTCCTTCGAGCCGCTGTCGGAAAAGTAGAAATACAGGTCGAGCGGTTGTTTCAGCTCCGCGAGAATCTGCCGGGTGCCGGCGCTGATGGAGTAGAGCTTGTTCTGGGTCAGGTCGAGCCGGACACCGGTGAGCAGCAGCCCGGTCGCCAGGTTGAAGGCCAGGAACAGCAAGGCAATCAGCAACAGGCCGGAAGTGGAATACAGCATGCGTTTCATCGAATCGTCCTCACTCGGCTTTCTTCAGGTTGACCGTCACCACCGTGGCCATCAGCCAGGCGACGATCACGCTGAGGAAATACAGCGGATCGCGCAGGTCGATCAGCCCTTTGCTGATCGCGCCGAAATGCGTCAGAAGGCTCAGCGAGGCCAGCAAGTCCAACAGCCATTGCGGCGCCCATGGGTTGAGTGCATCCAGCACCAGGGAGAAACCACAGGCAACGAACAGGAAACACACCATGAAGGCGAGGATCAGGGCGATCACCTGGCTCTTGGCCATGGCCGACATGCAGGAGCCGATCGCCAGGTAGGTGCCGGCGAGCAACCAACTGCCCAGATAGCCGGTCAGGATCACGCCGTTATCCGGGTTGCCCAGGTAATTCACGGTGAGCACCATGGGCAGGGTCAACAGCAGGGTGAGGCCAGCGACGACCCAGGCGGCGAGGAACTTGCCGACCACCGCTTCGAAACAGCTCACCGGCAGGGTCATCAGCAATTCGATGCTGCCGGACTTGCGCTCCTCCGACCACAGGCGCATGGCCAGCGCTGGCAACAGGAACAGATAGAGCCAGGGATGGACGTCGAAGAACGGCGCCAGGTCCGCCTGGTTGCGCTCGTAGAAATTGCCCAGGTAGAAGGTGAAGACACCCGAAAGCACCAGGAAGATCTCGATGAACACGAAAGCCAGCGGCGTGGCGAAATAACTGCCCAGCTCACGTTTGAAAATCACCGGTAACTGTCTCATGCCGACTCTCCCCGGGTCAGGGTCTGGAAGACCTCGTCAAGACGGCCCTGCTCCAGTTCCAGGCGTTTCATCTTCCAGCCACGCGCGGTCACCAGTGCGTTGACCTGAGGGAAAATCACCTCGCCAGGCCGCGCCAGCAGCGTCAGGCTGCCCTCGGCCGGGTTCTCCTCGACGCCCGCCACACCCGGCAAGACCACCAGGGCCAGCAGGTCCAGCGGCTCGTCGGCCTGCAAGGTCACTGCCTGGCGATAACGCGAACTGCGCTCCAGCTCGTACGGCGTGCTGTCGGCCAGCAAGCGGCCATTGCTGATGATCAGGGCGCGGTTGCAGACGGCCGACACCTCTTCGAGGATGTGGGTCGAGATGATCACGATCTTGTCCTGGCCCAAGTCCTGGATCAGTTGGCGAACCAGTTGCTTCTGGTTAGGGTCGAGGCCGTCGGTGGGTTCGTCGAGAATCAGCACCCGCGGATCGTGGAGGATCGCCTGGCCCAGGCCGACCCGGCGGGTGAAGCCCTTGGACAAAGTCTCGATGGTCTGCCGGCGGACGTCGCCGAGCTCCAGCAGGTCGATCACCCGGTCCACCCGTTCGCGCTTCTGCGCGCCGCGATAGCCGCGAACACTGGCAATGAACTCAAGAAAGCCCTGTACCGCCATGTCGCTGTAGCTGGGCGCGCCTTCCGGCAGGTAGCCCATCTGCTGCTGGGCATGACGGGTCTGGGTGCGGATGTCGAACCCCAGGATGCTCGCGGTGCCGGAGGTCGGCGCCAGAAAGCCGGTGAGCATTTTCATCGTGGTGGATTTGCCTGCACCGTTTGGCCCAAGAATCCCCAGAACTTCTCCCGGGCCGATATGACAGGACAGATCGTCGACCGCGACCTGCCCGGAAAAAGACTTGGTTAGTTTGGATATTTCGATCATGGCTTCCAGGTTCAACAAGAGAAGTCTGAGGTGAACAGCTAAAAGCCATTCATATTCAGCAGGGGGTTGAGATTGAATAGTTGTAACAGGATCAACAGCTGTGTTGTGTCGGAATGGGCGCAATACAATACACGCTGATATTTTTAATGAGGGTGTAAATCCATATGAATAAGACTATTCAATAGAATTATAAGATTTATCCTACAAATCCGGAGTATTGCTCTTAACGCCAACTGACATTATTTCCTAGTATCCTAGCGCTCATATTTTTTACTTGAGTTTACTGGGTGACATATGCTCTTACGCACTATCTCCATCGAAAACAAAGAGCAGCAAATGCTGACAGCGGCTTTGCTCTGCAGTTTTTCTGTTCCAGAAGCAGGTCGAAACTTTCTCGCCTATAGCCTGAACGAAAGCCTTGATGACGATAACCTGCGCGTCTATATCGCTTTGTTATTCAACGAAGGGGGCAATTACTGCCTGGGCGCCCTGGACTCGGACGAGGATGGGCCGCTGGCGATTCGCGTGTTCAGCCAGATCCTGCGCGAGGCTGCCACCGGCGAACACCGTGAAAGCGATGTGCCCTACCATCTGCTGGACCTGAACAAACAGCAGTTGCCCCCCGCCGCTGCGGCGGACCATCGCCTGTTGTGCACCAAGAAAGAGTGGATCGCCAAGCTGCTGAGCTTTCAGAATTCGGCTCAATTCGGCCCGGCGGCTGAGCATTTGCCCACAGCCATCGATGACCAGCAACTCGACGCCGCCCTGGCGCAGCTCGACGAACAAGGGGATGACCGCGCCGAGCAAGAACACCACGAATCCACCGCAACTACGGGCGGCTGCGTAACGCAAAGCCCCCAACCAGACGCACCCGAAGCCGAAATCCGCTACTCCGATGCTGGCCCCCTGCCAATACCGGACGAACAGCAGCCCGCTGCCGAACCCCAGGATGAAGCCTGGCCTTTCCCGGGCACTGACCCCGAGCACTTCCTGCAGGATGTCGAGGCGAGCCTGATGGAGTTTTCCAGCATCGCCAATCGGCTCAAGCAACAGAAACTGCACAGCCAGGCGCAACAGCAGACCCTGGACTCCAGAGAGTCCCAACTGCAGGAGAAAGAGCACGCGCTCGAACAGAAGGAAGAGCAGTTACAGCAACGGCAACGGCAACTTGATGAGGATCGGCAATCCGACAGCACGGTGCGGGCGCAACAAGAAGCGCGTCAGGTCGAACTGGATAAACGCGAAGAAGCATTGCAGCAAAAAACCAGGGAACTGGCGGAGCAATTCAAGAAACTCAACCATGCCAAGGACAACTTCAACAACACCCTTAGAAGCCTCAATGAGGTCATTCGGCTCAACGAGGATGCGCTGTCCGAATAAGCTTTTCTTGCTCGCCGGACAGACTCTAATTACTACCAGGGTCAGTAAACCTGAAGCGGCCAGTTATAAATTGCCAGACTTTGCTAAAGGGTCGTTATTTAGATAGCGCTCTTTGACTTTCTCGATATAACCATCACGGCGCATGGTCTCTATGGCTTTCGCAACATGAGTCACGACCTTGGCGTCGCACACTTTGGAACAGGCGAGGTAAAGCTCATGACTCACCATGGGTGGGCTCATCAACAGCGGCCGGCTTGAGACGCGCTTCCAGATATACCGACTTTCCTGGACTCCGTTGAACCAGGCGTCCACCCTGCCCTTCAACAACAATTGCGCGGGGTTCTCGCCGATCTTGATCGCATAGATCTGCTCCGGGGCGAAGCCTTTGCTGCGCAGGATTTCTTCCTGGGCACTGCCCAACCCCACGGCGATGGCCTTGAAACGCTGCCGGGCTTCTTCGAAGCTCGTCACTTTATGCTCGAGGCTGAAAAACGCCCGATCCATCGGCATGATCGGGGCAATCCAGGTGTAGCGATCTTCCCGCTCGGGCGTGCGGCTGAGCGGCGCGATCAGGATGTTGTCATTTTCGATGGCGTGTTTCTGCGCCCGCGCCCACGGCAGGCTTCTGGGTTCGCTGGCATATCCACCGCTTTTCAACGCCCGCAGAACAATGTCACCGACTATGCCGTGACGATCGCCCTGATTGACCATGGTCAGGGGCGGCGCGTCCGGGATCAGAAACTCGAGGGCTTCGTGCGCCTTAAGGACCGGTGCGATCGAGAGAAGCAATGGCAGCAACAGAGTGAAGAACGATGTGCTTTTGGCTGGTGTTGCTCTAATCACACAGCGAGCCTCTTGGAGTTCTATATCGTTATTGGGTTGGTGGCGAGACAGTGCAGGTTCGCCATGGCTGTCGACAACGATAAGCCTGGCTGGGAAACCAGTTCTTGCGGGCAGTGCTTCGTCGTCAAAACCAGCAAGGCGCAGTATACGATGGCTGTCACACCCACGAAGTCGTCGCTGGTGAAAATCAACCAGGGGATTGCCGATCCGGTCCACCAGGGTTGGTCAAATCGACACTGAACCGGCAGCCGTTGGGCTCGCGGCTGCCGACGTTCACCCGCCAGCCCTGATGACTGCATATGCGCTGCACCAGGGACAAGCCCAGGCCCAGGCCCTCTCCCCGTTGCTCGTCGCCACGCACGAAAGGCTGGAACATTGCGTTGCGCTTTTCCTCGGGAATGCCGATGCCGCTGTCTTCGACCACAAAACCGCGCTCGAGCACACTCAGGCGGATGAAACCCTGATCGGTGTAGTGCCAGGCATTGCGCAGCAGATTGCCCATGATCGATTGCAGGAAGGTCAGGTTGTAGCGGGTGTCCGACTCATGTTCGGCGCTGTAGATAAACGCCAACCCCTTGTCGCGAATCAGTTTGCCCCAGATCTCTGCCAGCGCATCCGCCACTTCCTTGAGGCTGGCGCTGGTCCCCAGATGCGAGGTGCGATTTTCAGCATGGGCGAGCATCAGAAAGGTATCGACCAGTTGGCACATCTCATCGCTCGCCCGGGCAATACGCCCGACCTGCGCCTGTGAGCGGGCGTCGAGCGATGGATTTTCGAGCAGCAGTTCACAGGAACTGGCCAGCACCATCAAGGGCGTGCGCAGCTCATGGCTGACATCGCTGGTGAACATTTTCTCCCGGCCCAGCGCCGCCCGCAGCCGGCCCAGGGTCTGGTCGAACGAGGTCGCCAGTTCGCCCACCTCGTCGTTCGCATAGTCCGGAGCCAGCGGCGGTGCCAGCGCCAGCAACTGATCACGATGGTGCACCTGGCGGGCCAGGCGAATGACCGGCGCCATGACCCGTTTGGCCAGCAGCCAGCCCAGGAGGATAGCCAGCAGGATACTCAGGACGAAGCCCACCGCCACCACCGAAAACAACAGCCGCTCGCGTTTTTTCAGGCTGACCTGATCACGCAGCAGTACATATTTGCGGCCATCGACCACACGGGTCATCGCGTAGTAGGGCTGCCCCTCGAACAAGACCTCCTGGAAGCCTTCCGGCAAGGTGTCGAGCGGCGGCGCCAGGATCAGGTCGACGCGGCCGTCCTGGGCGAAGAACAGTTCGTTCTTTTCCGGCCGATGACTCCATTGCTCGGGACTGTCCAGCAACAGCAGGCGGTGCAGGTTGCCACCCAGGCTCATGGTGGTCAGCTTGCGTTCCACCACATGCACCGTGGCGACGATGCCGATGGCAAAGAAGCCTGCGACCAGTGCGGTCATCAAGGCGAAAACAATCACGATCCGCGTGTTCAGGCTTTGCTTGAGATCCATGGCTACCCACATTGGAGTCCATATTCGTTATTTCGACAGCGGTATTTTTCCCCTGCCCGGCTCCTCGCCGGCGCTGGAAAAAGATAGACCAGCCCATGATCCAAGACCCGTGAATCGGCAATCGAGTACAGCAGAATCCACGAAACCCGCCATCGTGACAGCCCACTAAATACAACTAAGAGGGTGTAGACAAAATTATGTAGTGAGTCGGCGCGCGAGTATGCGTGCTTCGGCCAGCCACACCCACGCCTCACTCACAGCGAACAACCGGTCGTGATGCATAATTAGTCGTCGAGCCCTCTCATTCCAGGCATGAGTTCGCTCCACTACCCAGCGCCTGGGCATCACCACGAAACCGCTCGGAGCAGGTGTTACCATGAACAGATCGCCTTGTTCTGAGTGCCATTGTCCTGTTCTTCTATTGTTTGGCCCCC